>JALVJU010000153.1 GCA_027034005.1 Marinilabiliaceae bacterium | reverse complement strand
GCAACGCTTTTGCCCAGTCGGGGGTATCCGTATCCTTCGCCACGAACAGCAAAAACATAAAAGTGATGATGGAGCCGCGTAAAGAGACATCCTTGCGGTTCGGCATTTTTGGCATCTACAAAAACGGTAAGCTGGTTGACAGCATTAAAGTTTTGCCCAAAGATGCGGATACTTTTACCGGCATATCCTTCTCAAACCCGGACGGCGGGATGGCAGAATGGAAAGTCCTCTTCCCTACCTATTTCGGCGTACACCTGAAAGGGCTGGAACTGGACAAAGGAAGCACCTGCAAAGCAGTTAAGAAACAGGACAAGCCTGTTTATGTGGCTATCGGCAATTCCATTACACAGGGGACCGGCCAGGCGGCAAGCTACCAGACATACGCATACCGGCTGGCAGAAAAAAAAGGATGGCAGTTGTACAACCTTGCAGTTGGCGGATCAAAAATATCATGGCCTTTTGCACTTGAACTGAAAGACAAGAACGTGGATGTGATAACCATACTCTGGGGCTTCAACGACTGGAATAAAGGCTATACCCCCAAAGGAGAGATCACACCCCGGTACATGAAACTTGTAAAAATGCTGGCAGATGACCATCCCGATGCAAAGATCTACTGCATCACGCCAACTTACACAAATGCAACTGCTCCGAAAAACGGCAGTGTAACAATTGATGAGATAAGGGAAGCAGAAGTGAAAGCAGTAAAAAAACTTCAAAAGAAAGGGTACAAAAATCTGCACATCATCAACGGTCCTGACATCTCAGGCCCGGAAAACCTTAAGCCAAAAGGGAGTAAGGATGTAGTGCATTTTACCGTTAAGGGAGCTAAACTCTTCGCCGAAGAGTTATCTAAAGTAATTAAATAGAAAAACAAACAACAAAAGGGGAAAACGTATGAGATTGTTATTTACAATAATTTTAATGTCCTTGCTATGCGATATCTATTCGCAATCACCGGCTTTTGAGGATGAATGGATACCCAAGGAATTCAGCGAGCCGGAATCAACCATGAGTTACACTGATAATGCCAGTGGCGAATCAGTTTACATCTCCGTAAATGTCAGGGATACAGTTAACAAAATATTGCCGACAATATTCGGGAATAATCTTCCGGCATGGAGACAAAGCTTATATGGCAACCAGGCCATGATAGACCATGTAAAAAGAATGAACATGCGTACCATGCGGATACCGGGAGGCAACTGGAGCAACACATGGCTTTGGGATGGTATAAACCACTGGGACGGTTCCGGTCAGGACGGATACTCCGGAACCTTTAAAGAGTATGACGACACCCAAAACTACATCGATGTTGTGACCAGTCTTCCTACAAAGACATGGACACTGACAACCGACCAGTTACTACAGATATGTGACGACTGGGGCGTTGAACCTCAGATATGTGTCAACTACGCCCTTGCCAGATACATCGATGCCGACAATGCCGTGCAACAGGCAGCTCACTATGCGGCAGAATGGGTAAGGCAAGTAAAGGAACAAGGGTACAATGTAAAGTACTGGGAGATTGGCAACGAACATTACGGTCCATGGGAGCCGGGATACGTTGTAGAAGGTGATACGCTCTCAGGAGCTGAATACGGCAGGGATGCCTGTGTGTTCATCGATTCCATGAAAGCAGCAAACCCGGACATCAAAATAGGGATAGTTGTATACCCGGATGCAGATTACCGGTCTATGCCCGATTACACACCGGAAGTCCTGCAGGAAGCCGGAGACAAGGCCGATTTCCTTATCACACATGAATATTTCACATGGGCAAAAGACCCGAATGATATTGAGTACAGTGAGATACTGAATGCCATACCTCAGATAAAATGGGACTATGACACCGTGCAGTCCATGGTAAAACTTTACACAAGTAAAGATCACATGCCCGTTGCAATGACGGAATACAACTACACAGGAGGGCTTAAAGAGACAGAGGGAATCGCTTCCCTGTTTTTTGCTCATGCCCTTGGCGAGTACATGAAAAACGGTTACGGCCTCGTAAATTTCTGGGACATACAGAACGGAGCGGGTGCCGAAGATCACGGCATGTTCACATTAAAAGAGGACGGAGTGGATGACAACATCCCCCACCCGAGCTTCTTTCCCTACTATCTGTTCAATAAAATGTTTGGTGATGCGCTTACTGCCTCTACATGTAACAGCGAAGAGATCTTTGTTTACTCATCACGTTTCTCGAACGGATATGCCGGAATTACGGTGCTCAATGAATCTTCGGCACCAAGAAGCATAACGCTCAAAGTGCCGGGATATACCATTGGCGACACGGTCTACAGATATGAACTATCCACCGATGATCTGTCTTCACGCAAGATTTACATAAACGGCACGACTTCCCCGGACGGTGAACTGTACGGCCCCAGGGACTACTATTCAATCCCGCCTTACCAGCAGTTTGCTGAAAACAATGCCGTAAAAACGGGAATAAAGAAATACAGTGTAAACTATTTTGTTGTACGCTTAAAGGAGTACACAGCTATTTTCGGGCATAAGGCGAACCCGTATATTTCATTGCAGATATCGCCCAACCCCTCTTCGGGAAATGTGAACATTGCATACTCGCTGCCTGTTTCAGCAAGAACAAAAGTATGTTTGTACAATAATACCGGACAACTGTTGAAAGTTCTTCAGGATGAAACAGTGCCTGTGGGAAAACACCTTAACAGATATAACCTGAGTGGTCTTGCTCCCGGGGTTTACATTATAAAACTGGAAAGTGCAGCAGGCACGGATTCAGAAAAACTGATGATAAAATAGCCGTTAATGTTGTGCAATAAAAACATATTCCAGTATTATTCCCGGTTAGCCGTTGCCATACTGGTTTTATTTTCAAGCAATGCCTTAGCTCAAAAATTCATTAAACCTTCAGACTCAAGGATAAAGTTTACCGGTGCCTTTTTCAATAAGGTTTATAATGATTCCGTGATATTCCGCAGGCATAGCGACAGTTTTCTTGCACTGCCTTTAAGCGTATCACTTGCAAATGATGAAAATGCACGTACAAACACAGGCATAACGATAATCTTTCGAACTGATGCATCTGACATTGACATACACTGCAGGATGCTGAAAGGAAACAATGCCTGGCAGTTGTATGCCTCACTTTATATCGACGGCGACAGCATTGCCCTGCTGAAACAAAAGCGTGACGACCTGACTACGGCAGGCGACAGCAGTTTTATCTATTCCGTGAATGCACCAGCCGAAGGTTTGCACGATTACAGAATTGTGTTATCAACTTTCAGCACGATAGCTTTCGGGGGGCTGACCCTTACAGGCAACAGTGAAGACCTTTCTGACATCACATTACCGCAAAAGCCGGTTTATGTGGCATACGGCAACTCAATAACACACGGACGCGGGCAGGATGTCAGCGATCAGACATATCCCTGGGTGCTGGCTCAACGTATGGGCTGGGAGCTGTACAACATTGCTGTAGGCGGTTCTAAAACATCTGTTCCCATGGCAGAAATGCTGAAAAATGAAATAGGGGAAAATATAGATTACATGACCATACTTATCGGTTATAACGATGCCGTGGGGTATGCAAAGGACTCTTCATACTACCGTAAAAAACTTATTTCATTCATTGATACAGTCAGGGAAGGTTTCCCGGAAATGAAGATATTTGTCATCGGACAGACATACACGATCACTACAGAGAACAGTAATGGCGACCCCATTAATTTCGATGACTGGAGAAAAGTGCAAAAGTATGTCGTGGACAGTCTCAGGACAAACGGAGACACACTTATTCATTTTATCAATGGTGTTGAATTCACTGACTACTCGTCACTGAACAACCCGCCTGACGACCCTGTCCATCTTGGCATCCACGGGGCATACTCCTTTGGCATAGCACTGGCAGACACGATTAAAAAACTAACAAACGGCTCAACAGGAATTTTCAAGCCATCGCTGTCCCGATCAGGAATAAGGATCTACCCAAATCCGGCAAAAAACAGAATAACAATTACATTAAACAATGAGAGTCCCGAAACTATAGATATTTATTCCATGACAGGCACAAAAGTAATGACCTTTAATGGTGCTATCGTCAGGTCACACGAAATCAACATTGATGTCAGCAGCTTACCCAAAGGAGTATATCTGATAAGAGCAGGAAATGAAATAAAGAAACTATTTAAACAGTAACATCATGAGATTTTTTTACTTTTTACTGACTACAGCGTTTATAACTATTTCATCAGCGGTAATGTCTCAGGCCCCCGATGATCCCATAACACCAGCTGAGGCGGTGAACATGCTTGGTAAAGGTATTTTGTTCGAGCCGCAGGCAGGCGATGTCAATATGGCAATATCTGCACCTTACAAGCCAAAGAACGGGCAACTTATCAAAGACACAGGGTTTAAAAGCGTAAGGATAAGATATCAGGGTAACAAGAATCCGATGATGATCGCTATTGCCGACGGCCCGCCGTACGATGCCGCTGACGATGCCCTGCTCGATGAACTTGAAGGAATAATCGATGACCTGCTTAGCAAAAACCTTGCCGTGGTAATCACTTTTTACGGCCTGACGGATGATAACGAAGGCGACCTTGACAAGATGGTATCATGGTGGGGATATGTGGCCAACAGGTTCAAGAACAAAAGCCATAAACTCCTGTTCAACCTGTTCGTCGAGCCATACGGGCTGATCAACAATTCCGACCATCACAGAATAATGGATTACTACAATGCCATCACTACCGAGATACGAAAGACCAACCCCGACAGGATACTTATCTACTTCAAGATAGACCCTGTAGATCATTCCGACAATCCTTTCGGGCCGGGAGCAGAATATTTTATGACAGATGCCTACGATCCTGTACCAACCGATGCCGGCATTTACTACCTGTGGGATTTCCATGTTCTGAAAAATGATACAAGGGACAACATCCGGCTCGTGGAACAGGCATACGAATATATGGATTCCACAAAACAGGTGGTGTGGAGCGGGGCCTGGCATTCCACATCCGATGATATTCCCCGTTGGCTGATGGAACCCATGGCTACCAATACGAACCTGCGTTTTATCGACCGTGGCATATCATATGCCTACCTTATGATGTTCGACGGCCACACAGGTATATACGACGCGCAGAACGACCGTAACGGGAACGGCATACTGGAGGAATGGACCTACCCCGGTCTTGATCAGATCCTCGTTGAAGGCCCTGACATCTGGTGGAACATGCTGAGCAATCCGGGATTTGAGAACGACACGGCACTCTGGAGCACTGCGGGAGGAAGCGTTTCCATAGCTTCGGGCAATGAAGAACAACAGCTAAATGTCAATACGCTGTCTGCCACTGTTTCATTGAAGCAGGATGTGACCCTTGCTCTCAGGAACAACGGGCCTGGCACATACAATGCCCTAAGCTACATAACATCATCTGGGAACACAAATGTAAAGTTCATTCTTAAAGGTTCGGCAGGGGGAACACCTTTTACATTCGAGAGCACCGCTGTAACTATTTCCAAAGGCGAAGGACAGCTGCTTAATGAACCGGTAAATGCCGTATGGACGGGCGATATCGATAATGCAGAATTTATCATTGAAATATCAGGAAACTCTGCTACTGTTGACAAGACAGGGCTTACCATGTTCTTCCATGAAGATCCTGTTCTGAACACCACCCTATGGCCGGGAGAAAAGATAAATGCCGATAACTACACACTAAAGTCCAACTCAATACAGAAAATCAACGGAAAGCTGAGAACTCTGATGAAACAGGGAGTAAGCGATGGCAACAGCGACATAGTGGCAATTGCAAATGAGACCCATGACATCAGGATCCAGCTGGAAGACAGGTTAAAAGAACTGATCTCTCCCGATTATGCTTACACCTCTGATGAGACACAATACCGTACTGGCGGATACTACCAGGGAAGAGACAACAAAGCCTACAGTTCAGATGTGGACAAGTACATTAGCGGAAAAGATGCCGAAGCAACTGACCTTAATGACAGGTTAATTGAACAGCAGGACCTGGCCACTAAATACTATGTCCTGAACGACTTTGACTTCCGTGAATTCTACTACGATGTTTACCGTGATTACCCTGAAATGATAAAACAGGAGATCCCTGTTGATACCACTGTTACTGAGGATAGCGGCAAACTGACGGCAAGAGAGCAGGGTGCAACTTACCAGTGGCTCGACTGTGACCTGCTGAACAACCCTGTGCGCGGGGCAACTGAACAGTCGTTCCCGCATGTCATCCCCGGCAGGTATGCAGTGGAGATAACCAAAGACGGCTTTGTGATGCGAAGCGGATGCCATGAGATAAAAAATGCAACTGCCTTATGGGACAAAAAACCCGCAAACACAACAAAGGTTTATCCCATTCCCGTTAAGGATCACCTGTTCATAGTGCCTGAAAAAGAACACTCGCCGTTTTCTGCAACACTGTTCGACATAAGCGGAAAAAACATAAAGAGCTGGACAGGCCTGAACCCGGCCTCGGCAAGTTTAAGCATCAATGTACCCAAAGGTATCTATCTGCTCAGGGTGGAACTGAAAAGCAGGAAAGAGTATTTTAAGATACTTGTTGAATAGTGGGAGCGGTAGTGGGAGTGCGACTCGAAGTCGCGCCCCCACTATCCATTTATGTCCCGAATAAAAAACAAAATTAAACCTTTTCATTTCCCGTCAGTCTATTAAAACAAATCCGTTATTGAATGACATGTCTACGGATACGGAAAACGATCAAAAACTTTAAAATTTAATCTCATGAAACATTTAGTCAAATTATTCATCGTTGCATTATTCGCATTTGGGTTTTCATCGAGCAGTACCTTTGCACAGGTCAGCAATAAACAAAAAGCAACCAAGACATACAAGGCTGCAAAACGAAACCCTCATCAGGCAAAATATTTTGCTTCCGCTTCGTTCAGGCACCCGCATGAAGCCAAGGCAGTTGCAAGAGATGCAAACAACAACCCGGGAGCCGTAAAAAGGAATTACAAGGCAGCCCGCAACAACCCGGACAAATACCGCCAGGTAAAGCATGATGCCTCAAATAACAAAAGCAAGGCAAAAAAGATGTACAAACAGAACAAGGGAAAACTAAAGCACAAATCACCCGGAGAGAACTACAGCAAATACTACAATTAAAACAGTTCATCATTTAAATCCCAGCCCCTTTTAAAAAAAAGGGGCTTTATCGTTCTTAAACATTAGTGCAACAACATATTGGTTACACTCCATGAATTAAATGTTTTTTCTTCAACACAAAAAATAAGGACAAACAATGCAGATTGTCAGGGAATACATTAATTTTGAAGCATTAAACAATTAATTTTTTTTCTAAGATGGACAATTTAAGAAGAGCGCACGAGAGGATCTCGGCACAGGAACGGTACGATGCCGTTTCAGCAACATTTATTTCAGGAGTATTCAGCTGGATGACACTGGGCCTGGCAATAACAGCTTTTATGGCCTACTACTTTGCTGCCACGCCTTCACTGATGGCAACACTTTTTACACCACAGGGCAGCATGTCGCTGTTTGGCTGGATAGTGATGCTTGCGCCACTTGGCTTTGTGATGGCAATGTCCTTCAGTTTCAACAAGATGTCATCATCAACTTTGCAGTTGTTGTTCGTCCTTTTTTCCGTATTGATGGGTATAAGTTTAAGTTTTATTTTCCTGGCTTACACAGGTTCGTCCATCTTTAAAACATTCATTGTTACTGCAGGTATGTTCGGAACAATGGCGGTTATCGGTTACACAACAAAAGCCGACCTGAGCAAACTGGGTCCTATCCTGATGATGGGCCTCATAGGCATTATAATTGCATCGGTGGTGAACATCTTCATGCACAGTGCAAAAATGGGTTACATCATCAGTTTTATCGGGGTTTTCATTTTCACAGGCCTTACCGCTTACGATATGCAAAAGATAAAACGCATAGGCGAAGGAGGGTACGGAGCGGAAAACACTGCCAAACTTAAGATCATGGGGGCCCTGAGCTTATACCTGGATTTCATCAACCTCTTCCTCTTCCTGTTAAGGTTCCTTGGTAACAGAAGATAAAACGGAACAGTCAGTAAAACATATCAGATGCCTGCCATAGTGCAGGCATTTTTTATCTCCTTACACAGCGGCCATTAAACGCTCAAAACACAACACTTTCCACGTTGTATTCCTCTCCCTGAAAAAACTTTTCCAGGAATTACCGGTAATCAATATCCGTTTATAAGAATGAAAAAGATCACCGCCGGCATTTTAACAGTGCCGGCGTTTTTTTTATTCTATAGATCAAGAGCCAGTTTGTAGGCATTGTGGATAGCTTCTTGTGCTTTAGCCACTTTCTCGGCATCTCCCACCTTGTAAACCGGAATATCCACATTCAGTTCGAACGGAACATAAGGTTTCATCCCTGTTGCAACTACAATGTGATCAACTTTATCGATGGTTTTTGTCCCCTCTTTGCTTTCAATGATGACTTTATCTCCATCGACCTCAACAACAGTATGATTTACATAGATATCAGCTCCTTTCTCTTTCAGTTTCTTAACGGTCAAAGCTTTCTCGATCATCTCCATGCCCCTCGCTATCTCCTCGAGCATTTCAACGATGACAACATGGTTGCCGCCGTCAACGAGTTTTGAAGCCACCTCGAGCCCGATCAGCCCGCCGCCGACAACCATAACCTTTCTGTCGACGGGAAGCTGATCATCCTCAAGGAACTCTGTCCAGTAAAACTTTTTCAGTCCTTTGATAGGCGGCACTGCAGGCACAGCGCCAGTGGCAATTATCACACCGTCGTAACCACCCTTCTCGATATCTTCTGCAGTTGCTTCCTTTTTGATAACATTGACCTGATGCTCACTGTGAACAAGCAGTTCTTCCCAGTAATAATCCACAAGTTCTTTCAGTGATTGCTTATTTGGCGGGAGCCAAGCCAGGTTGAACTGGCCTCCGAGCTCATCTTTTTCGTACAGGTTCACATTATGCCCTCTGTCGCGCAGGGTAAGGGCTGCCTGCATACCTGCCAGCCCACCGCCAACAACGGCATACATCTTTGTCTTGCTTGCCGGAGTAACCTCCGGATAGCCTGTGTTTGCACGCGGGTTCACAACACAGCCAAGGCCTTTACCTGCCTTAACCCCGCCAAGGCACCCTTCGGAACAGGCAAGGCACGGACGAACAACACCTTTAACCAGCCCAAGCTCTTTACCGACAAAATCAGGATCGGCAACAAGGGCACGTCCAACGGCAAGATATTCGGCACTATATTTCTCTTTAATAAACTTAATGTCTTTGGCTGAATTTATTTTACCAAGGAAGATAACGGGAATATCAACATGCTCTTTGATCTTTCCTGCCAGCTCCCATGTTTTTCCTTTGGGAACGAACATGTGCTGAAAGAACCACGGAGGAGTGGAACATGCAGAACCGGCAGTGACATGAATGGCATCAAAGCCTGTTTTTTCCAACTCACCGGCAAATGTTATCATCTCATCCACATGAAATCCGTTCGGCACTATCTCATCACCGCTCACACGAGCTATCAACGGCACATCAACAGCTTCACGCACTGCCTTTGCAACTTCAAGGGGATACCTCATCCTGTTCTCGAGCGAACCGCCGTACTCGTCGTCACGGTCGTTCACCATGGGCGAGAGGAACTGTGCCATCAGGTATCCGTGCCCAAACTGTATCTCTATCATATCGAATCCGGCAGCCACGGCACGTTTAGCACTGCTTGTAATCAAATCTATGACCTCATCCATCCTTTTCCGGTCCATTTTTTCCGGTTTGGCGCCGCCGTTCTCACACACCTTGTCGGTTGACGACAACCAGTAGTTACCCGGAATTTTGGGATTGGCCATGCGCCCCGGATGGTTCAGGTGTGCCACGACCTTAGCCCCGTTTGAATGTATCAGGTCTGTTAGTTTTTTGAAACTTTCGATCTTCTCATCTTGGTCTATGCCCATCTGAGTAGGCAACTCGCGCAATCCCGGATCCATGTACAACGGTTCGGGAATTACGGCTCCCACATGCTTGCTTCTCTGTCCGTAGAAATCAAGATGTCGGTCTGTAACCACCCCGGTCTTGTCACTGTATCCCAGTTTCACCGGAGCAAATATGAATTCATTTCTTAACTGTAACATAGCATTTCTGTTTTTAAATTAATATCCTAAAAAATATCCGGTCAATCCAATTATTAAAGCAAATATCACATTTACCACCTTAACTGCCACAAAGCCCCTTTTTGATTCTGCGAGCAACGGAAGCATACCGTGACCGTCCTGTGATATAGATGATGCAAGAAGAATGCTGAACGGTATCTGTCCCGATGCAAAAAGTGTAACGAAAACAAGGTGAGGCCCCGATTCCGGGATTATCCCCACGAAAACAGCGATCAGCAAAACTATCAGCAGATTGTTCTCATCCTTGAGCCATTCGTTCAAATCAAGGTAATTGTTCAGCACGGCCATTACCAGAAGTGTACCGAACGTCCAGGCAAATATCCTTGGGATATGCTTTTTCACTATGTGGTCCCACAGGTGTTTTTTCAGAAAATGATCAGGAACCGTTATGACGATCATCAAAGAGAAGAGTATAACTATGTACAGCGTCACCTTTATCCAGGTTTTGGCATCACCGGCTATCAATCCTGTAAACACGGCTATCAGCAGAAAAGTAACCAGCACCAGCAATATCACTCTTTGCCTTGTGGGCGAGAAAAGCTGTTTTAAAAACACCTCTTTTCTGAAACATTTGCACATCTCCTCTTTGTGCAGGGGGAAATCACGGTCCACAAACCCGTCAAGGACTTTTTGGGGGGTATAAAGCATGTCGGTGATGTACCCGGCAAATATACTTATCACAAAAAGCAGAGCAGTGAGCAGTAGTGCTTTTCCCGGAAACATCGCAAACATGACAAATGCTTCATCACCGCTTGTGGCGATCATGGCTGCAACGATAGCCCCGAAAGAGATAAGCCTGTGCGAGAAAAGGGCAACAGCCGTAAAGGCGCCGAGACAACCGGGAATTGCACCTAGTATAGCCGCCAGAAGATATTGCCGGAACTTGTTGCCTGTTATGCCCTTCTGCCAGATGCCGTTTGTCTGCACATTGATATATTCAATGACCATCATCATAACAAACACAAAGCCTGTTATCATGACAGCATGCATAAAACTATGCATCACGACACTTATAAAATTCATTCCTGCGCTTCCGTCCATACGTCTTTGCTGGTTATTACTTCATTTTATCCATTAAAGGTTTAAACCCTTTCAGGTTTAAACCTTTAAACATACTTACAAAAAAGAAAAATTCAAAAAAGCAAAACTATGTGAGCGGGTCCCAGATAACCAGTATCAGGGCACCGTCTTTAGCCTCATAAGGTCCGTGGTCCTCATGCGGATAAAAGATCTGATACGAACCAGGCACAAAAGTTTGTCCGTTGCTATCATAACTTCCTTCGAGCACAAAGTGCTGTTCTGTGGTTATGTGTGAATGGGGTGCCATCTTGAAACCGGCAGGCAGTTTCAACAGGATAGTCTTTGCACCGTTCTCGTCGCGCAAAAGTTTGCGCTTGGTTCCGTCAGGATACTCCCAGGCATCCTCCCAGTTTTTGTCGTCGAATAGATTAATTATGTTTCTCATCGCACCATCCTCCTTTATTTGTATAATAATTCTTCTCTAACCATTGTATGCCCGCATTTCGGACATTTTATCGTTGTACATTTCACACCCTGTTCATGCGGAACTTTAGCACCACACTTGGCGCACACACAGTATCCACCCGGCCCGAATGCACCTCCGTTATTCCTGCCCTGACCGCCTCCCCGGCCAAGGCCTTTACCTTTTCCTCCGAATAATCCTCTGCCAGTCATTGCTTTTATTTTTTATAATTAAACATGTGTACAGCAGTCACCATGACCAAAACTTACAGCAAAATTCATCAGGTTATGCGAATGGCATGTAGGACACTCCGTCACACACTCCTCCATTTTAGTCTTGATAAGATTGCTGCAATCAAGACATTGGATGATATTGTTCCTGAAATGAACATTGCCCCCCTCTATCACCAGCTCCTTCCCGTTAATCACGATATCTGCTATTTTCTTTCTTGCTTTCTCTATCAGCCTGGTAAAAGTAGAACGGGAGATCTCCATTGATTCCGATGCCTTCTCATGTGTCAGTCCTTTGTAATCAGCGAGGCGAACTGCCTCAAACTCATCAAGACTGATACGCACCTTTTCGGGAGGCCTTCCTGTATCACCCTTTGGAACAAACACCTTGTACAAAGGAGGTTCAAAAACTATCCTGTTACTTTTTGGCCTTGACATCTTCTTATGTTTTTTACAAATACAATATAAATTTAATGAACATATGTGCAAAATGCAAATATTTTTATATTCAAAAAATACATATTGCTTGGGTATACGACAAAATCCACGAAATAACAATAGGTATAAAAAAAGCAATATTATTGTACCGATTTCACAAACTACTTATTGATGTATTTGAACCACATAAGGCAAAACAAAAGCAGAAAGTCCCTATCCATAACTAAACAAAGCCCCATGGGGGCGTAACATTGGTAACCCCGTCCGCAAGGGCGGGGATAGGAATCATGAAGATCAAACGTGGTTGGCGGGATTTTTGACGCGCAGCATTCAAAAATCTTGACAACCGCAACACGCGACTGATTGGGGAAAAGTGAATTTTGTCGTACACACCTCATGGGATATTATTTAACAAATGACATCCCTGTTAATATGTTATCACTTTTTTTCAATAAAACACAAAAATAAAACCCTTTAATTCACAACCATTTGACATCCTTTACGTAAATTCGCAGACGATTTCCATATCAAAAAACAATCTATAAATTTCATTACAGTAATATCACTTAAAACAAAACAGTTATGTTCAAAAAATTTACGTTATCCCTGTTCATGGTTTCACTGCTTGCTTTCACGGCATGCAACGAAACAAAAAAAGAAAATAAGTTTCAGGGAAAAGTATTCACAACAGGCCAGGGCACTGACCAGATCAAAGTTGCAGTAGTAAAAGGCACACCCTATGAGATGGGTTATCAGCTGGGAACGCTGCTTAAAGAAGACATCAAGTCTTCCCTTACATATTTCATGGCGGCAGCCCAGCATGAGGCACCGCAATTGCTTAGCGATGCCCAGCTTGACAAAGCATGGGAAGCCAATGCCCCTTACATCGATCAAAGAGTAAAAGATGAGATGAAAGGTATTGCCAAAGGTTCGGGGATCGACCTTAAACTTTTTCAACGCAGCCACATCATTCCTGTCATAAGTCCTTATTCATGCAGCGGTGTTGCAGTATGGGGAAAAGGAACTGCCAACGGCCACACGTTGCAGATACGTAACCTTGATTTTTCAATGGATGCAAAACTTCAGGACCACCCTGTTGTCGTGATCTATGTTCCGGATGAAGGTGCTACACATGCAAACGTTTCGTTTGCAGGATACATCGCATCACACACAGGCATGAACGCCAACCATCTCGTATTCGGTGAAAAAGGAGAATCGCCTCGTTCCGAGATGCCTTACAACATAAAAGGAGCACATTTCAGTTTCCTTTTCCGCCAGATGATGTATGACGACAAAACACTCGATGACATCCTTAACACGATCAAGACCACTCCGCTTATCAAACGTTATTATCTCTTCTTCAGTGACGGGAACAAAGCAACCCAGGGAGGTGCCAAAGTTCTGGTAACAACTCCCGACGAAGTGAAATATCACTTATGGAAAGACAACGATCCCAATGACAACATTGCTCCCAATGTGTTCCCTAACATTGTTTATTCAACAATGGACAATGCCAAAGCTATTGAGATCATCAAAAAAGACCTCGGTTCTTTCACTCCCGAGAAAATGATAGAGCTCTCAAAAGCCGTTGCCGATGACCACAACCTGATGGATGTCGTTTATGATGCAACAACCCTTGAAATGTGGGTCGCTTATGCCAATGGCGAAAAAGGACGTGCTGCCGATCAGAAATACGTTCATATCTCAATGAACGACTTCCTGCAAAAAGCCGGTTTAGCTAAGTAAAAATATTTAGATAAAAACCTTAAAACGGGTAGGGCATCAGGCTTTACCCGTTTTTTTTCTTACAAAACCGCCATTGCCCGTTATCCCCTCCAAAAGCCAATATCTTTGAGCATAAGATATGGCTGATATCCCATCCCCTTTACATATCCGCCCCCTTGTTTAAACGAGGGCGTACGACAAAATCCATGAAATAACAATAGGTATAAAAAAGCAATACCATTGTACCGATTTCACAAACTACTTTTTGAAGTATTTGAACCACATAAGGCAAAACAAAAGCAGAAAGTCCCTATCCATAACTAAACAAAGCCCCATGGGGGCGCAACTTTGGTAACCCCGTCCGCAAGGGCGGGGATAGGAATCATGAAGATCAAACGTGGTTGGCGGGATTTTTGACGCGCAGCAATCAAAAATCATGACAACCGCAATATGCGACTGACTGTGGAAAAGTGAATTTTGTCGTACACCCAGTAGCATAAAGCAGCATTTGTTTCTATTTATTTTCTATTTTTACGGACACAAACAGAAAATATTTTATCAATGAGGCAATATCTTGATCTGCTGCAGCGTGTACTTGACGAAGGTGTAAAAAAAAAGGATCGTACGGGCACCGGTACTATTAGTGTTTTCGGGCATCAAATGAGGTTTGACCTGTCGGAAGGATTTCCTTTGCTTACAACAAAAAAGCTTCACCTGAAATCAATAATCCATGAACTTCTGTGGTTCCTGAAAGGCTCCACCAATGTGAAATACCTTCAGGAGAACGGTGTGAGGATATGGAACGAGTGGGCCAAAGAGGATGGTGAGCTGGGGCCTATTTACGGCTATCAATGGCGTTCATGGCCGGATTACAAGGGAGGAAACATCGATCAGATAGCACAGGTGATAGATTCGATTAAGAACAATCCAAATTCACGCCGTCACATTGTGAGCGCATGGAACGTGGGGCAGCTTGACGACATGCAGTTACCGCCATGCCACATCCTTTTCCAGTTTTATGTGGCAAACGGCAAATTGAGCTGCCAGCTTTACCAGCGCAGTGCAGACATTTTCCTTGGAGTGCCGTTCAACATTGCCTCGTATGCCCTGCTCACCATGATGATCGCACAAGTGACCGACCTGGAGTTAGGTGATTTTGTACATACTCTCGGTGATGCCCACATCTACCTCAATCACATCAAACAGGTTAAACTTCAGCTTACACGGGAACCGTACAAACTGCCAAAAATGGATATTAATCCGGCTGCCAAAAATATCGATGATTTCAAGT
>JALVJU010000152.1 GCA_027034005.1 Marinilabiliaceae bacterium | reverse complement strand
CCTCTTGAGCCTTTTGGCGGCATGGAGCAGATATCATGGACTCCCGATGGAAAGAAAATAGCTTACACATGTAAAAAGCTGACAGGTAAGGCATACTCTTTCTCCACAAACTCCGACATCTACCTGTATGACCTTGACAGTAAAAAAACTGTGAACCTTACTGAAGGGATGATGGGTTACGATATAGGCCCGGCCTTTTCATCTGACGGGAAATACATGGCCTGGGCAAGCATGGAGCGCGATGGTTACGAATCGGACAAAAACCGCCTGTTCCTGATGGATATGGCAACAGGGGAAAAGAAAGACTGCTTTGCCAATTTCGACCGCAGTGTGCAGACTATCACCTGGGACCCGGCAGGAGACAAGATATGGTTTACCTGTAACGACCTCGGGTCTGATGAGATATTCAGGTACACTCTCGCCAACGATTCGATAAAAAAGATCACGGAGGGCGTTCATAACTATGGTGGTGTTTCCGTTGCTGGGGACAAGCTGATAGCCACCCGCACTTCGATGAGCTATCCGCGTGAGATCTACTCTGTGGATGCAGAGACAGGCAAAGGAACAAACATATCGAAGATCAATGAGCCCCTGATGAAGCAGCTTACCATGGGCAAGGTTGAAAAGCGCTGGATAAAGACTACCGACAAAAAAGATATGCTTGTCTGGGTTATCTATCCCCCGCATTTCGATCCCAACAAAAAATACCCGGCACTCCTCTACTGCCAGGGCGGGCCGCAAAGTACGGTCAGCCAGTTTTGGAGCATCCGCTGGAATTTCCAGATGATGGCAGCCAACGACTACATCATTGTCGCTCCCAACCGCAGGGGCTTGCCCGGATTTGGACAGGAGTGGAACGAACAGATAAGCGGCGACTACGGTGGTCAGAACATGAAAGATTACTTTTCAGCTATCGATGCCGTAAAAAAAGAGCCCTTTGTTGACGAGAACCGACTTGGTGCTGTTGGCGCAAGTTACGGAGGCTTCTCCATCTACTGGCTTGCCGGACATCACAACAAGCGTTTCAAGGCATTCATATCCCACTGCGGCATATTCAATTTTGAGCAGATGTACTCCACAACCGAAGAAATGTGGTTTGTGAACTGGGATTTCAAAGGTAATTACTGGGACAAATCGAACAAAGCTGCCATGAAAAGCTACGCCAACTCGCCTCATAAGTTTGTGAAGAACTGGGACACTCCTATTCTTGTTATAACCGGGGCAAAGGATTTCCGTATCCCGTACACACAAAGTATGGGGGCTTTCAATACGGCTATCATGCGTGACATACCGGCACGATTCCTTTTCTTCCCGGAAGAGAGCCATTGGGTACTTCATGCCCAGAATGGAATACTTTGGCAAAGGGAGTTCTTCAAGTGGCTTGATAAGTGGCTGAAGTAAAATTAACAAAACCCGGGGCGCGACTTATAGTCGCGCCCCGGGTGTCATTCATCCCGAGGGTTTCACTGCCAGTGAAGCCCTCGGCTTTTACAGGACAGAGTAAACACAGGAAACCTTTATGTACTAATTCTTCAAGAAATAAACTCTTTTTCTTACTTTTGCATTCCAAATAGCCGGAGCATTATCACAAGGTTTAAGATTTACTATATGTTGGTCTAAAATTAATGGGTTAAGTGTGTTATTTGGGTGTCCGGCAAATTATTGTTTTAACAGTTGGAGTAAACCGGGCATTAATGAATAAATATTTGATCGCGTTAATTTTCTTCTTTGCGGTGTTAACAAACACCTCTTCCCAGGAACTTAGTTATCAAAAATACAGTGTTAAAGACGGCCTGTCGCAAACACAGGTCATGGATATTAAATTTGACAGGAAGGGCTTTGTATGGGTCCTTACAAAAAGAGGGTTAAGCAGGTTTGACGGATACGGATTTACAAACTATTCGTTCGATGACGGGCTTCCTGATGGCATCATCGGTACGATTTGCATAGACAGAAATGATACACTTTGGACTTTAAGCATGTCCGGCATTTCGAAATTTGACGGAGAGAAATTTGTTTTTTATCCAATGTCGGAAACGAAGAATATCTCTGTTGGAAGATTTCTGATAAGTTATAACGATACTCTGTGGTTTGTTAAAAAGACTCCCGAAGAACATTTTCTGATTGCTTTTAAGAACGGAAAATATTATCAACACAAATTCCATTTTAATACAAAGCGATTGGGAGAATCCTATGAAAACGAAAGGGGGATCTTTTTGTTTGGTGAAAATACTATTCACAAATATGTTAACGGCTCATTTGAAAAAGTGCCTCGTGATGAAAGTGATATTAGTTATAAAGTGATCAGAGAAGGAGGCATTAACGATACACTGGAAGTAGAATGTGGAGAGAAAGATAAATTATTTAAAGGGTTACCAAATCGACTTATCACACCTGAATATCTTTTGAGAAGAGGTAAATATTTATATCTGTGCAACAGTGACAGAGGAGCAACGCGGATACTGTGGGATAAAGAATGGTTAAACCAGATTAAGATGGATCATCAGGGAACACTTTGGATAGGTTCTGAAGGAGGCCTTTATCGTTATTACTCCGATGCATTTTTGAATTTCACCTCTGCCAATGGCCTGAACAAAAATATCTGGTCCGTTGTGGAAGACAGTTCGGGAAATATTTGGTTTGTCTCTTTTACCAACGGGCTTCAGGAGTATGACGGAACACATTTCCGTGACAGGAATGAAATATTTAGGGTGAGGAATGAACCATTGTACATGAAAGCCAGGCTGCTTTCTAACGGAGACATCTTTTTTCCTTCAAATTCCGGTGTTATCCGGTGGAACGGTAAGCATTTTTCTGATGTGAAGTGGGCCAAAGGGCAAACCGAAATGGTGTATGAGAACCCTAAAACAAAAGAGATACTGATAGGTTCCGTAAAAGGATTGATCGTAAACAAAAACGGAAAAGTGAAAGTATTCAAAGAGTTGTCGGTAGATAACCGCGGATATGTGATGGGGATCAGTCTTGACAAGAAAGGCTTTTACTGGCTGATGACTAACAAGGGGATAGCAAAGTTTGACGGGAAAAAGATCAGCATCCTGAAAGATCCTCCTCTCAGGTCAGGGATGGCTACAGATGTGGACAGCACAGGAAATATCTGGATGGGAGGTTTTGAAGGATTATTTTACTACAGTTATTCCAATGATAAGTTTACTCATGTTGTTCCCGGAGACGACAATCAGATGGTAAAATTCGTTAAAGTGATGGACAAGAACAGGGTCTTGATTGGCCGCATGAAAGATCTTGTCATCATTTATCTCAACAAGCTTTATTCCGGCGATACGCAGTATTACAAGATCATTAACCGATCTTACGGTTATCTGGGATATGATCCGAGACAGAATGGGATATTGAAGGACAGCAAAGGATACTACTGGATTAACTATGCCGATGGTGTTATCCGTTTTGATGACAGAAAGCTGAAGCCGGACACTATCCCACCGTATCTACACATCATGTCACTTTACACTCTGAACGACAGCAACAAATGGCAAGCTGAAAGAAGATTCAGATTGTCGGTTAAGGCGCATGTTGATACTGTTATTCTCGGGCATAATGAAAATAATCTGCGCGTTTACTTTACCGGTATCTCAACAAGATGCCCGGAAGGCGTGGTCTATAAATACCGTTTATTGGGTCAGGATGATAAATGGACTACTCCTGACCAAAAGCGTTATGCCGAATTTCAGGACGTCAAACCGGGAAGATACATTCTTGAAGTCAAGTCGGCAAATGCTGACGGGGCATGGACTGAAAAACCGGCAAGGCTGGTAATTAAAATAATACCGGCCTACTGGCAAACTTTGAGTTTCATGATCGCTTTATATCTTCTGCTTGGAATATTGGGAGGTGTTATTGTCTTTCTGTATCTTAAACGGAAAGAGCGGCAACGGGAGATACAGCGTAAGGAACAGGATAAGTACACCCGGATCCAGATCAACCAGCTGATAAGCCAGTTCGATCCGCATTTTACTTTCAATGTGGTTTCAGTGATAGGCACAAACATCTTGATGGGCGAGAAGGAAAAGGCCTACGATTACCTGGTGAACCTTTCTGAACTTTTACGCTCGGCATTGAACGATCATGAAGTGTTTACAAAAACCATTGAAGAAGAGATCGGTTTTCTGCATAATTACTGCAAGACACAGCAGCTTGTACTTGGAGATAAATTAACCTATGATATCGAAGTTGATCCTGAGGTTAATATGAACATTAAAGTGCCTAAGCTTCTGATCCAAAATTTTGTTGAAAATGCCATTAAACATGGCATTGCCCCCAAAGAAGAAGGCGGACATGTACATATTAAGCTATTTCGTGACAACTCCCATCTTGTTGCGGTAATCGAGGACACCGGTATAGGTAGGGCGGCAGCACAAGAGCTTGATGCTGAAGGCACCCATAATGGCCATAAGATAACAAGTGAGCTTTTCCGGCTCATTAACAAGGTGTCTAAAGAAAAGATAGAGTATGAGATCATCGACCTGTATGACGATGACGGCAAACCTGCAGGCACAAGGGTGATAATAAAATTCCCCGTTCATTGATCTTTATTCAGTTTTAAATATGTTATCATTATCTTTGCGCCCTGAAAATGAACAATCAGGGGAGTTATAATGTTATATCTTTCCTTAAGTAACTTTAGAATTGTAAGAAAATGGATTTGAACAAGGCACAGCCTGTGACGAGGGTGAAAGATGGATTACAGGACGGATATCATGAGCATGGGGGCAAGAAAATTTACATTGAGACTTACGGCTGCCAGATGAATGTGGCTGATAGTGAAGTTGTAGCTTCAGTAATGGAGATGGAGGGCTATGGTGTTACTTACACTCCCCATGATGCTGATGCCATTTTCATCAACACCTGTTCTATCCGTGACAATGCCGAGCAGAGGATACTGGGCCGTATCGGTGAACTGAAATCACTTAAGAAAAAAAATAAAAACCTTGTTATCGGTATTATCGGCTGTATGGCCGAAAGGGTGAAAGACAAGCTTTTTGAAAAAGGAGCCGACCTTGTTGTGGGGCCTGATGCTTACCTCGATCTGCCTAATCTAGTGGGCATTGCCGAGCAGGGAGAGAAAGCGATGAACGTGGAGCTTTCCACAACTGAGACTTATGCCGACATAGTTCCTTCACGTCTCGGGAAAAATATGATCACGGGTTTTGTTTCGATAATGCGGGGGTGTAACAACTTCTGTTCGTACTGCATTGTGCCCTACACCAGGGGACGTGAGCGCAGCCGTGAGCCGCAGAGTATCTTTCGTGAGATAGAGGACATGCAAAAGAAAGGCTTTAAAGAGATAAACTTGCTGGGGCAAAATGTGAATTCTTACAAGTGGGAGAAGGATGGTGAGCAGGTTACTTTCCCTAAACTGCTTGAGATGGTTGCTGAAAAGTTTCCGGACATTAGGATCCGTTTTACAACCTC
>JALVJU010000151.1 GCA_027034005.1 Marinilabiliaceae bacterium | reverse complement strand
TGATAATGCTTGCAGGTGGTGTCGGTTTTGCCAAAATGAGTGACAGCTTAAAGGACGAGCCGGACAAAGGCGATAAGGTTGTCGTGATAGGCGGTGACAACTACCGCATCGGTATGGGCGGAGGAGCCGTGTCTTCGGTTGCTACCGGTGAGTTCGACAATGCCATTGAACTGAACGCAGTTCAGCGTTCGAACCCGGAGATGCAGAAGCGTGCCATGAACGCCATCCGCGGACTTGTGGAGCAGGACGAGAACCCCATTGTTTCCATTCACGACCATGGTGCCGGCGGACACCTGAACTGCCTTTCGGAACTTGTGGAGTCAACAGGAGGTGTGATCCATATCGACAAACTTCCGGTGGGAGACCCTACGCTTTCGTACAAAGAGATCATCGGTAACGAGTCGCAGGAACGTATGGGGCTTGTGCTGAAAGAGAAAGATATTGACAACCTGAAAAAAATAGCTGAGCGCGAACGTGCCCCGATGTATGTTGTGGGAGAGACGACCGGTGATATGCAGTTTAAGTTCGTTGACGACAAGGGAGTGGCTCCTATCGATATACAGCTTGCCGACCTGTTTGGAAATCCTCCCAAAACGGTACTTGAAGACAAGACCGATGATCCAGTATATTCACCCGTGGTTTACGATGCTTCGAAGATAGAAACGTACCTCAAAAAGGTTCTTCAGCTTGAAGCAGTGGCAAGTAAAGACTGGCTGACCAACAAGGTTGACCGTTCGGTAACAGGTAAAGTTGCAAAACAGCAGTGTGCCGGAGAGTTACAGCTTCCCATGAACGACGTGGGTGTCATGGCTATCGACTATGTTACGACAAAAGGGATTGCCACATCAATCGGCCATGCTCCGGGCGTGGGGCTTATCGATCCGGTTGCCGGTTCGGTTATCTCAATTGCCGAGTCATTGACTAACATTGTCTGGGCGCCTCTTACCCATGGCATTAAAGGTATTTCGCTTAGTGCAAACTGGATGTGGCCGGCCAAAAATCCTGGAGAGAACTCACGTCTGTACCGTGCAGTTGAAGCGATCAGCGATTTCGCTACCGGCCTTGGCGTAAATATACCTACCGGTAAGGATTCAATGTCGATGACCCAGAAGTACAAGGACGGGGAGGTTGTTTACAGCCCCGGTACTGTGATCATCTCTGCTGCCGGTGAAGTGGATGACTTTACACAGGTGGTGGAGCCGGTACTTGTTAAAGATGAAGATTCGAAGCTGCTTTACATCGACCTTTCGAAGTCGGAGATGTCACTTGGCGGAAGCAGCTTTGCCCAGATAGTGAACAAACTGGGTGACAATGCTCCTACTGTTAACGACATTGCTTACTTCAAAAAAGGTTTTGAGGTCATTCAGCAGCTTATCAAAGAGGGGCTTGTTCTTGCCGGGCATGATGTTTCTGCGGGCGGACTGGTAACTACCCTTCTTGAGATGAACTTTCCAAATACCACTTTTGGTATGGACATCGACCTGAGCGACGTTGAAGAAAGTGACCTGGTAAAACTTCTTTTCAGTGAAAATCCGGGCGTGGTAATCCAGGTTAAGGACACAGAGAAAGCAGAAGAGATACTTTCAGGTGCAGGAATTGGTTTTAATGTCATTGGAAAACCTGTTCAAGAGAGGATCGTTTCAATTTCTAAATCGGGACAAAAACTGTCACTCAACATTGACGAACTTCGCGATGTGTGGTTCCGTACTTCTTACCTGCTCGACCGTAAGCAGTCGGGCGAAGCAAAAGCAAAAGAGCGTTTTGAAAACTACAAGAATATTAAACTTGATTTCTCGTTCACCGGAAGTTTTACCGGCAAACTTGATCAGTTCGGACTAAAAAAGGACAGGAACGAAAAAACGGGTATCAAGGCAGCTATCATCAGGGAAAAAGGTGTGAACGGCGACCGTGAGATGGCTTACTCGCTGCACCTTGCCGGGTTCGACACCAAGGATGTTCACATGACAGACCTTATTGCAGGGCGTGAAACACTTAAAGATGTGAACTTCATCGTCTTTACAGGAGGTTTCTCCAACTCCGATGTGCTTGGTTCTGCCAAGGGCTGGGCGGGTGCTTTCCTGTACAACGAGAAAGCCAAGAAGGCGCTTGATAACTTCTATGCCCGTCCTGACACACTTAGTCTCGGCATCTGTAACGGTTGCCAGTTGATGAACGAACTTGAACTTATCTATCCCGACCACGAGCAGCATCCCAAACTGTTACACAACGATTCTCACAAATTTGAATCGGGATTTGTAAACGTAGAGATACCAGAGAACGACTCAGTGATGTTCAGATCGCTTGCCGGCTCACGTCTTGGCGTTTGGGTGGCTCACGGAGAAGGTAAGTTCAAAATGCCGATGAGTGAGGACAACTACCACATTCCGGCCAAGTACTCTTATTCGCAGTATCCGGGAAATCCAAACGGCAGCACTTTCGATACGGCTGCAGTTTGCTCAAAGGACGGCCGTCATCTTGCCATGATGCCGCACCTCGAAAGGGCGATTTTCCCATGGCAGTGGGCACACTATCCGTCCGGCAGGAAAGCCGATGAGATCACACCCTGGGTTGAGGCGTTCGTAAATGCAAGGAAGTGGATTGAGGAGAAAGTCAAGGGGTAGTGGATTGCTTCATGTATTTTAGGAGGTTCTACTAGATTTGTTGTGGGTTTTCTGTCCCCCCAATGATCGCGTGATGCGGTTGTCACGATTTTTGAATGCTTCGCGTCAAAAATCCCGCCAACCACGTTAAACTTTCGTACTTCCTATCCCCGTCCTTACGGACGGGGTTATGGTTATTTCGCCCCGTTGGGGCTGCAAACTTTTGGGGGATATGCGATTGACGATTTGAGATTAGCGAAGAAGAATCTGTAACTGTTTTAGCCCCCCTTTTTATTTCGTGGATTTTCTCGTACATCCGTTTAATATCATAAATTTGAAAACCCACAGAAAACTCAGTAGGACCTTTTAGGAATTAAAAATTGGGGGCGCGACTTTGAGTCGCGCTTCTAATCTTTAATAAACTATCTCTTTTGCGATCATCCTGTCGGTGAAAGTTGGAATTAACAGTAGTTTTTTCTCAGGGAGGTAACTCATGTCGGCAGTGTGAAAATTCAACGGCTTTGCATCAAAAAGCTCCTTGGGGGCTTTGCCGGGCGATAGGTAGAGTATCTTTACTGCCCATGCCGAAACAACATATCTGTCGTGGCCGAGAGGCACGAGGCCGTCGATCTGTATCGGCACTTCTGTCACAACAGTTACCTTTCCGGTTTTTGTGTCGCCCCTCAGCAGATATCCCTGTGAGCCGATAAGCAGACTGCCGTTTTCAACAGTTATTCCGTTCACTCCTTTTAAATGTTCATCGTTACTCCAGACCGAGGCTACATCTGACTTTAAGACATAGATTACTCCTTTGCGTGTATCGATAACGTAGATATTCCCGTCAGGACCGGCAGCCACATCGTTCAGAAAGACTGAGCCTGGAATATCAATGAATTTTAGCACTTTGCCTGTTTTAGTATCGATAAGAGCCACTCTGTCGATGTCGGAAACATAAAGTTTTCCGTCTATCACATCCATTCCTTTGGGGGCATTCAGCCCGGTTGCCCATTTTAGTTCTTTTATTTTTCCGTGCTTGTATATCACTGAGACAAACCCCTCACCGTTCTTCTCGGCCGGTTTCCCGTTGATGTTCGAGATGTAGTACAAACCGTTTTCTTTGTTATGCAAAACCGATTCGGGGATTTTTAGCACCGGCTCTGTCTCTCAGGCATCTTTTAACGATTGAGCAAACGATGGGGCGCTTAAAAGCATTAGCGCTAAAAGGATAAGATCTTTTGTTTTCATGATATGGTGTTTTTATGTTGTTTTAGCTTCAATGTATTCTCATGGTTTCATTGGGAGTGCGACTACCAGTCGCGCCCCCTATCCATTTTGATTTAACGCTCGAATGTCGGTCAAATGACTGGCGATTTGATGTTTTTAAGGCAATGGAATATCAATCTGTCAACGAACTTCCGGACTTGACAAACTTTTCACTTTATAACTTTCAACTTTTACCTTTCTACTTTCAACCTTTTCAACTTCTTATAATTTTCCGTCATTACCTCTCTTTTGCCCGGGTCGAACAGAAGGGCCGTGGGATGGCGTAACGGAAAGATAAGGTATTTTTCTGTTTTTATGAAATTGCCGAAAAGGATGCGGTAGCTCTTTCCCGGTGGCCGTGGGATGCCGAGATATCTCAAGACGAATTTGGTTGCCTGGAATCCGAGTGGAATGATAACTTTGGGTTTTATCAGCTCTATTTCCCGTATCAGCCATGGCGTGCAGGCATCCCATTGTTCACGTGACGGATCGCGTGATTTCACAAGCATACATTTTATAAGGTTGGTAAGGTAAAAATCGGAACGGGAAACACCTGCTTCGTTTAGCAGTTCATCAAAGATCTTTCCCGACGGTCCTGTGAACATCCGGCCTGTTGAATTCTCCACCTTTCCCGGCGATTGTGCTATCATCATCAACTTTGAACTGGTATTGCCCTCCGGAAGCACTGCTTTTATACGTGTTAGATGTAGCGGGCAACGGGTGCATTTTGCTATCTCTTTGTGTAGTTGATGTATGTTCTGAGCATTAGATAGCATTCTGTGCATATTTTTCTTACTAAATTAAGAAAAATTGTTTGGATAAATATCTATATGGGATTTGTAGTGTTGAAGGAATTGGGGGCGCGACTTTGAGTCGCACTCCCAATATCATTTTGATATGTGATTTTTGGCATCGCGTTGAGCTACACTGACAGTTTCTATGAATAAAAAAGCCGGCAACCATTTCTGATTACCGGCTTTTTGTGACTTTTTTATTTTACGGTCTTAACAAACCATTTTCCTTTAATTCTGTATTTATTCTTTCTTTCAGAAATATCTTGATCAATGATTGATATGGTACGTCTTGTTTATGGGCGAGCATTTTCAACTCATCAATGATGTACTCAGGTAATCTGAGAGAAATTGTTTTTGTAGAAGGTTTCAGTTTTGGGAATGTTACTTTTTCGGCTTTATCCCAGTCGATGAATTCGGTAGAATCATTTACTTCCCAAAAATCTCTTTCTTCTTCTTCATTTTTGAATTCAGGTATCTCTTTGTGTTTTTTCATCATAAACCCTCTTTTCTTTTTTATTCATGTCTCTTGCTGAAATTACGCGTATTAAATTCTCTCTAATCGTAAAAACCAGGAAAATGTAACGATTAAGCTCCATTTTTCCCAAAAGATACGATATTTTTTCATTACCCAAAATCCGCAATGTCTACTAGTGATGTATGTGCAATTGATTATATATTTGTGTTGTGGTGCATTAGAAAAAATATAATTACAGATAATATACAGATATTATTTGGATATTTTATAAAATCATATACTTTTGCATTCAGATAATATATGGATAATATATGGATATATAT
>JALVJU010000150.1 GCA_027034005.1 Marinilabiliaceae bacterium | reverse complement strand
GAACTGCTGGCTAATGCAGCCGGTGACAGTGATGTCATTGAGATAACGAATGAGAATGTCACGGCCAACCTGCAGCAAAACCCTGCCCAGTACGACAAGAATGGAGAGATGCACTACGACATCATCTCGGCTTTTATAAAATCGATACGAGGAAGCGACCCGGATGCTGCTGTTTACTGGCTGGCAAGGATGGTTGAAGGAGGTGAGGACCCCAGGTTCATCGCAAGACGGCTTATCATCTCTGCCTCGGAAGATATCGGGCTTGCCAATCCCAATGCCCTGTTGCTTGCAAACAACTGTTTCAGCGCTATCAACACTGTCGGCTGGCCCGAAGCACGCATCATACTTTCGCAAACGACCATCTACCTTGCCACAAGCCCCAAAAGCAATTCCGCTTACATGGCCATCAACAATGCACAGCAGCTTGTGAAAAAGACCGGCAACCTGCCTGTGCCGTTACATCTGCGAAACGCCCCCACCAAGCTCATGAAGGATATGGACTACGGTAAAAAGTACAAGTATGCGCACGACTACCCCGGAAATTTTGTGATACAGGATTACATGCCTGATGAGGTGAAGGACACTGAGCTTTACTCCCCTCAAAACAACCCCGCAGAGATTAAAGTTAAAGAGCGGATGAACAGGATGTGGAAGAAATGACTCCCCGGTAACATCGGCGTGGCTTGAAGCCACACCGATGGTTAGCATCTACTTTTTATGAAACAGCACTCCTGCCGGTATCTCCTGCTTCTCTATTCCGGGCCCTTTCCATGAAACTTTGAGTCCATTGCGGCCGCCTTCCTGGAAGTATCTCACAGAGACAGGGTGCAGCCCTTTGGTCAGCTTTATACTTTTTGCGACCTCCACCACGGGGTGAAGCCCATCATTGTTTATCAGCATCATGTTATCGATGAAAAACTGTCCTCCGTCGTTACATGCAAGATAAAAAGTGTACTCGCCGTCAGCAGGAACGTTCAGGTATCCGGAAAACTCGAACGAGAAGAACTGCTCTGTCTCCTTCGGTTCAATGGTGAACATTGGCACCAGCCCGGTCTTTTTCGGTTTCTTATCCAAAATATCATGAACCATGCGGTAAATGCCTTCCGTATACTTGTATCTCAGTCTTGGCTTTACCTGGTTCATACTTACATGTTCAACCGGCTTGGCCTTTTCCAGGACAGCAGTATTTGTCAAACTCCACCTGCCATCTTTAAATGCTTTCATTTTCAGGGTAACGGTTTTCCGTATCTCAAACGGCTCTGTGTAAGATTTTGAATTTTTATCCGGTTCCGAGCCATCGGTAGTGAAGAAAATCTTTGCACCTTCAGTGTCACATGCCATTTTAACGGTCTCATTTCCCCTGAAATTCCTTTTCGTATCGATCACATAAGGTGTGGGAACAATGGGCGGTACGTCATTCACTTGAGGGAAAGGAGAATCGGCTGCCCACTCCTTGTTCGGCTCCGGCCCCATCTCAAGCACAAGCCTGCCTCCGCTCACAAGCTCCGAATGACGGAACCAAAACTTATTCAAAGGTTTGCCGTTAAGCGTTGCAGACTGAACATACCTGTTCTTCAAAGATGCATTCTTCGCCTCTATCACAAACTCACCGCCTTTGTAGTACTTAGGATCAAGTTTGATAGTGATTTTACTGAACACAGGCCCTGCAATCTCGTAAACAGGGTTCACCGATGTACCGCCATCCATCTGAAATAGCCCCATGGCACTCATCACATAAAAGGAGCCCATCTGTCCCTGATCCTCATCACC
>JALVJU010000149.1 GCA_027034005.1 Marinilabiliaceae bacterium | reverse complement strand
AAGAAGCCGAACGGATCAAGCGGGAAGCGGAAGAGAGGATGCGTCAGGCAAAACGCCAGAGGCAGGAAGCAGCAGAGGAGGCGGCGAGGATAGCGCGAGCGAACAACATAAGCAGAAGCGAACTTCTTAACCTGGTTCACAGGTATGAGCGTTATCAAAATAATAAGGATATCAGTGGGTTACTAACACTTTATGCTGATTACGTTGACTACTTTGGGAAGAGCAGTACCTCGAAAGATTCTATTTATTCTGACAAAGTAAAATACTATCGTCGATGGCCTTACGTTCATATGACGGCTGGCGATATACTCAGCATTGAATCAGTCAGTGACAACCCTCCCACGAAACGAATAAAATACAATATAACTTTTGATGTCTATAGCAGCAGCAGGAGACGGGGCGTCAAGGGAAGTGCCGTCAATGTACAAGTCATCAAGAAAACAAATGGTAGACTAAAAATTATATACGATAATCAAAAAGTAACGAGCAGGAGAAAGTACAGATGAGAAAGACATCAAATCGAAAACGTTTAGTTGCTTCAAAACTTCTTTTCATCATCCTTTTTGGATTTGTTGGAGAAGCGGTATATGCAAGAAATTTTATGATCGCCATCGATCCGGGACATAGCAAGACACGCGGAGGTGCCACCAGTGCACGTGGTATCAAGGAATATTATTTCAATGAGAGTATTTCTCGGAACCTTTGTGCAAAAATCAAGAAGCACAAAGGTCTAGACTGTTTTATTACGAATCCAACGGGAAACAAAATAGCTCTCCGAGAGAGAACCAAAGTCGCTTTCCAGAAAAAAGCTGATCTCTTTCTTTCATTGCATCACGATGCAGTCAATAAAAAATATTTGAAGACCTGGACATATAAAAAGAAAAAGTATGTATTCAGTGATCGCTTTTCTGGCCATTCTCTCTTCGTATCCAAAAAAAATCCACATTTCAGAAAGAGTCTTTCCTTTGCAACACTGATCGGAGACAACCTGTATAAATCGGGTCTTGTTCCCACTTTACATCATGCTGAAAAAATAAAAGGTGAAAACAGGAAATTGCTGAATCGGAAATTAGGAATTTACGCATTTGACAACCTGATTGTACTCAAGAGTGCAGTTATGCCAGCTGTTCTGCTGGAATGTGGTATTATTGTCAACAGAGCTGAGGAGAAGCAGGTACAAACTTCACGTTACAAAGATATCCTTACGGATAGTATTGTTTCCGCAATCCAATCCTATGTCACAGAGTATAGATAGGTACATTTTTTACCAACTCAAAACCCAAAAAAGGAAGCACCATGCCAACCCAACATAACCTCCAGTCTGGAATGATCCTCGGCAATTATGAGATCATTCGTGTGCTGGGTGAAGGGAGCTTCGGGATCACCTACCTGGCCAGAGATACCAACCTCGGTATGCATGTCGTCATCAAAGAATACTTCCCGAGTGACTTCGCCCTGCGTGCAGAGGGGAGTACGATCGCACCTCGGGGTACGTTCGCTCAGGAGTACACCAAGGGGAAGAAACGGTTTCAGGAAGAAGCACAGATCCTCGCACGGTTCAACCACCCCTCCATCGTCCGGATTCTGAATTACTTCGAAGCCTGTCGGCGCCGCCCCAAAATGGACACCGCGCCGAAGTTGATGCGGACACTGCGCCGGAGTCCATCTGGACACCCCGCCGGAGCAGATGTGGACACTGGTCTCTTGTGACCGGCGCATAAGCTTTGGCTCAGTTGATGGATATTCTCACTATACTTCCGCCCAAAAAGGGC
>JALVJU010000148.1 GCA_027034005.1 Marinilabiliaceae bacterium | reverse complement strand
ATTGAAAAACTGGCGGACAACCTTACTAAAACGTTCTCGATAAATAAAATATACAATGACCTTAAATCGCAGGGATACAAACTTGATAAGAACCTGCTCTACGAATTAATTGTTTACATCGAAAACATTTACCTTGCTTTCAAAATATCAAAATTTGATAAGTCATTTGCCACAAGAAACAGAGCGGATAAAAAAGTTTATTTTGTTGACAACGGGCTGGCCAATATCCTTACTATCGGACTGTCTTCAAACAATGGAAAGTTATTGGAAAATGCTGTATTCATTTTTTTGAGAACCAAATTCGGTGACATCTTCAACGAATCGATATTTTACCATAAAAACACCAAAGAGTGCGATTTTCTTCTTGTTGACAAACATAAAGTACTGACCGCAATACAGGTGAGTTACGATGTATCGTCAAAACAAACATTGACCCGTGAAACCGAAGGGTTGATAAATGCTATGGAATACTACGGTCTAAAGACCGGCTATATCATCACTTTTGACAATGAGGATGAAATCATAAAAAAAGATAAAGCAATAAAAATATTGCCGGGATATAAAATGATGGCAGATGACAAATTAGTTTTCTAACTACACCCACCCGGTGCGCGACTCAAAGTCGCACTCCGGGTAAAATAAAAAAATTGAACACATGCAATTCCCAACACCACTCATCAAGGGCAAACTCATAAGGCGCTACAAGCGCTTCCTCGCCGACGTTGAACTTGTCGACGGCACTGTTGTGACCGCACACTGCACCAATTCCGGCAGTATGAAGACCTGCCTTGAAGAGGGCGCTCCCGTTTATCTGACCCCTGTGAACGACCCGAAACGAAAAACAAAGTTCACATGGGAGATGATCTACATAAACAATGGATGGGTAGGGATAAACACTTCCATACCCAATCTGCTTGCCTACGAAGCTGTCAGGGACGGGAAGATAGAAAAGCTAAAAGGGTACACCACCGTAAAGCGGGAAGTGAAATTCGGCGACAGCAGGTTTGATATTTTTGCCGAAAATGAAAGTGAAGAGTGTTTTATCGAGGTAAAAAATGTCACGATGAAAGATGGCGACTATGCCCTGTTCCCCGATGCTGTCACAACACGGGGCAGGAAGCATCTTGAAACACTGATAAAAGTAAAGCAGCAGGGCATGCGTGCCGTCATGCTTTATATTATTCAACGCATGGATGTAAACAAATTCGCCCCTGCTACTGGAATCGACCCCGAATATGCAAAAGCGCTGAAAAAAGCATACAAGGCAGGAGTTGAGATAATCCCCGTTCAGGCAGAAGTATCACCCGAAAAAATAGAGCTAGTCAGAGAACTGCCGTTCGAACTTTAAGTTCTTTTCTGCAAAACCGGGAAGATCGTTTTTTCCGCTTCAGCCTTTGTAATTCCTGACAACAAAATCAAGAACATTGTCATACATTATCTTATCCAGGATATCATTGATTGAAAGCCCCTGAGAGCAGAGGTTAAAATCCTCTAACTGCGGCATATATTTTTTAAGGGCGCTTCTCAGGTCCCGGAACTCATCGGCAACAATGAACGAATCTACAGGATTTATCATGCCGTCAAAATCAGAACCGATAGAGATGATGTCCCACACACGCACCTTCTCACTGTCATCCACATCGTCTGACGTCACGACAGCTTTCACCATACCAAGTATGTTCCTTGCTATCTGGAAAGTCCAGAACTTCACAACCTGTTCATCATTGTTCAATATATCCTGCTTCGATATCTCTTCACTCTCTTCGGTCACATCCATGCCCGACAAGATCCGCTGATCAAGATTTAAGCCGATGATCCCCCCCGAATCAAAAATATTAATGATATCCTCGTCCGTAAGGTTGTTGCTCCAGGGATTGAACACCTCAGAGTTTTTATACTTCGAGGGTTCTGTATCGGGAACCAGGATCGTATCCGACAGTGTACGATGCCCTGAATAGCCGCAATGACTTGCCACCACCGGGATCCTCTCCTCCAATGGTTTACCTGAATTAAGGGCCGATATCTTCGCGTAGTACTGCATACGTGAGGCAACACTCATGTGCTTAATGTCGATGAGAATGCGGCGGCCATCGCTCTGATAACCTTTAAGTCCCAGCAGACGGTCAATGACCTCCTCCCCCCTTTTGTTCAATGGTTCATTCAATCCAATGTTCTGTTTCAGAATAAACGAGGCGAAACCGTCAGGAATAGTACGTGAATGCCCGCTAAGGCCGTTGTAAAAATGATGTGCAAGAGTGATAAAAAGGGGCGGATATCTCCAGCTCCTGACAGCACTTATATTATCTGTCAAACGGTGAAGATCGTAGTTCCCCGTGTAGATGTCATGTGCATTAGCCGAAAAGAGGGAGTGTGCTCCTTCAATGGACGGAATAACCATAATACTATGGGCATCATCCTTCAAACTATTAATATCCCCCGAATCCACAGGCATTACATACCTCCACTGTTCCTGCCCTACTGTATGCAACTTTTCTTTTTCCATCAACAGGAATTCATACTCTTTTTGCAGGTATTCGAAATAGTTAAAACCGGGGTTTTGTACCTTGTTAATGTATCTTACAGGAATGTGAACGGTCAGGAATTTGGCCATCAGATCAGTTACCCCACCGGTACCTAATACCGCAGGATCGAACCAAGGCTGTTCCAAAGGATAAAGGGAAGCAACAACAAGACGGACATTTCCCCTTGCAAGCGCAGGCATACTCGATTGTGAAAACTCGGGATACTTATCATTTCTCTGCCTCTCTTTGGGAGGATTGTCCCACCAGAGTGAATTTTTGCGATCGCGGCCCGAATTATAAAAAGCAAACGGATGAAGCGTTGGATGGCAATGAAAGTCTGCAAAAGGTTTCATAATTTTTCATATAGGTGTATCTGTCAATTTACGACAGAAAACCTCCCGAGTCAAGCAAAAACAAACATTTATTAAGCGGGGCACGATCAAAAGCCATGCCCCGCTATTTTTTTATGCACCCAACCCCGATTTAGAAAATCACGGATTACAGTGAGTGTAACGAAACTGTAACCGATTGATTTTCTTACATCGATCCGCAATAATAATGTTTTATTGCGGATGTTGGGTGAACAAAAAGGTTAAATAAAGCGGATATAAAAATTACTTTATTCCCAACTCATCTCCGTACATCTCAACAATGTAATCAATATCCTTATCCCCTCTTCCTGACAGATTTACCAGGATAGTTTCATCCTTGCTCAAGGTGGGGGCAAGCTTAATGGCATAAGCCACGGCATGGGAACTCTCAAGTGCAGGAATGATACCCTCAACACGCGAAAGCTTCATAAATGCATCAATGGCCTCCTTGTCGTTAATTGTCTCATACTTCACTTTATGAATATCTTTGAAGTAACTGTGCTGAGGGCCTACACCGGGATAATCCAGTCCGCTGGCAACAGTGTTCACCGGAGCCGGTTCGCCGTTCTCATCCTGAAGAACATAACACTTGAATCCATGGATCATTCCGGGTTTACCCAATGTCAGTGTGGCGGCATGATCGCCTGTCTTGAAACTTGTTCCAGCCGGCTCTACGCCGTATTTCTTAACAGACTCATCATCAAGGAAGGCAGAGAACAGCCCCATCGCATTTGATCCCCCGCCCACACAAGCCATGATGTGGTCAGGCAGCTTTCCTGTCATCTCCTGAAACTGCTCACGCGCCTCGATACCAACTATCGACTGGAAGTCACGTACCATCATCGGAAACGGGTGTGGTCCCACAACTGAACCAATGGCATAAAACTGATTAACAGGATCAGCAACATAAGCTTCAAAGGCAGCATCAACGGCCTCTTTCAATGTCTTTAAACCATGTGTAACAGGAACCACTTTTGCACCAAGTATGTTCATACGGACCACATTGGGATGCTCCTTGTGGATATCCACTTCGCCCATGTAGATGTCACATTCGAGACCAACAAGTGCGGCAGCTGTTGCAAGAGCAACACCATGCTGTCCCGCCCCTGTTTCGGCAATCAGCTTTTTCTTACCCATCTTCTTGGCAAGCAATGCCTCGCCAAGACAGTGGTTTATCTTGTGCGCCCCTGTATGGTTAAGGTCTTCACGCTTGAGGTATATCTGTGCTCCTCCCAACTCCTTTGAAAGATTCTCGGCATAAAAAAGCGGAGAAGGGCGGCCGGTGTAATGTTTTTGCAGATACAACAACTCCTCGATAAATTCGGGATCGTTCTTTATCTCTTCGTATGCATCCTCTATCTCTTTCATTATCGGCTCCAGTGGTGGTGGAACAAATCGTCCGCCGTATTCACCAAAAAATCCTTTTTCATCAGGTAAGTCTTTTCCTCTCAGTGAGACAAAATCCAATTGTTCTTTCATAACTTTAAAATTTAGTTTTTGATCTTTATTATTTTAATTATCACTTAAGTTATCACATCAAAAAAGCCGCAGGTGGAATTACCTGCGGCTTTGTATATCGTTTAAACGTAACCTTATTGTTCCACCCTCTTAATGCATGAAATACGCCACCACCAATTATTGAACAATAAGTTTAACATCTGTTTCTGTTTTAATCTGATACAATTATATGTATTTTGCTTTTATTTTCCAAACATCGAAAAAGAAAAAATCCGTTTTTAACTTTTCCTTCTAATATCAGCTGAATTTATACACGCAAAGATGCTTGTATGTTTCTCCCGGACGCAATACTGCATTGGGAAAATGATAATGATTTGGAGAATCAGGGAATATCTGCGTTTCCAATGCAACCCCACCCCATTTCACAATGGGTTTGCCTTGCTTGCCTGTATCTGTCCCGTCAAAATGGTTACCCGTGTAGACCTGCACGCCCGGCTGATCGGTATAAACCTCCATCGTACGTCCTGATTTGGGATCTTTCAGCGTAGCAGCAAGCCGTACGGTGCCGTCAAAACCATCGACAACAAAATTGTGATCGATACCGCCACCGCCAAAGTCAAGCTGGTCAGCTTTAGCGCTAAGTGCCTCGCCAATATTTTTGCCTTCAGTAAAATCGAAAGGAGTGCCTTTCACGTCCGCTATCTCACCGGATACAGTACCCAAATCGCCATCAATGGGTGTGTACTTTGCTGCATTGATCTGAAGCTCATGCTCCTCAACGGTACCATTACCGGCTCCGTTCAGGTTAAAATAGGGATGACTTGTAAGATTGATAACCGTAGGCTTGTCTGTTTCGGCAGTATAGTCTATCACAAACTCATTATCCTCCGTAAGGCCGTAAATGACCCCCACCTTTAGTTCACCCGGATATTTCTGATCGCCCTCAGGGCTGACAAGTGTCAGTTTGTAGGCCTGTGCATATTTCCCTGTCGAAACGGGTTCAACACTCCACTCACGAACGTTGAACCCCTCGAAACCTCCGTGAAGATGATTGTTCCCGTTGTTCTTGTCAAGCCTGTACTCTACCCCGTCGATGGTAAACTTACCTTCAACTATCCGGTTGGCATACCTTCCGCACAAAGCACCGAAATATGCATCTCCTGCGAGGGCCTCTTCCGGCGTATCATACCCAACAACAACATCGGCAACTTCACCTCTTGCATCAGGCACTTTTACCGATATGATCCTTCCCCCATTGGCCATAAACGATATCTCTACACCGTTCTTATTTTTTAATGTATAAACCTCTTTTGAGCTCATTCCTAAATGTTTTTATCTGTTTTATATCTCTTTATCAAAGTTGAAAAATACAAAAAAAAACGGGAGAACACCGCAATGCCTCCCGATAAATTATTTAATGTCACTATTGCTGCAAATTATTCAACAGGAATATCGGTATTAACGTTCTTGCTTCCGATAAGTGCATAGTAAAGCATGAATGCAAGACTTGCGATTATCAGCCAGTAACTGTTAAGGTATCCGAAGAGGTCAGCAAGGTAACCCTGAACAAGCGGAAGGATACCGCCGCCCACAACCATTGTCATGAAGATACCTGAGCCCTGAGCCATATACTTACCAATACCTTTAGTGGCAAGGTTAAAGATCGCAGGCCACATGATGGATGTACAGAAACCTAAAAAGATAAGGAACATCACATTGATAGGTACTTTGGCAAACTCAAATGCAAGCTGGCTTGTTACTACCGGCATTCTTACAACTGTACCTAAAGGAAAATATATCGCACTGAGTGTAAGTATCAAACCAAGAGAAGAGACAAATGCAAGCATTTGCTTACTTGTAAATACCTTTCCAAGAGCACCTCCGGCCAGTCTTCCGATAAGCATCAGGAACCAGTATGTACCAACGATAGTACCGGCAATGGTTGGATCCATGCCAAGACCTCCTCCCGACTCAGGAGTAGTCATGAACAGGTTTGCAATGTTAGGTACACCAACCTCAACACCTACATATATAAAGATAGTAATGATACCGAGCACAAAGTGGCGGAAAGACATTGCACTGTGCTTGTCTTTAACCTTCTCTTCTTTTTTAACAATGTGCGGTTCCGGTATGTCAACAAAGTAAAGTACAATAAATACCACAGCAAAAATGCCCATGGCAAGGAAAAGCAACGGATTGGCATCACTGATCGATTTTTGTGCAGCATTTCCCATCATGTAACCGCCAAGGATAGGCACGATAGTTGCTCCTACAGAGTTTAGCGCACCACCGAAGTTAAGACGCTGGTTTGCTCCTTTCTCGTCTCCAAGAACCGTAATAAGAGGGTTGACCACAGCATTAAGTGTACACATGGTGAAACCGGACACGAATGCACCTGTAAGATAAAGATAGAACATCTTAAGGTGACCGCCGGCAAACATGATGAGCACCCCGGTAAAGCCCATTACAAGAGCTACCAGCGCTGTCTTTTTGTAGCCGATCCTTTCAATCATCTTGCCTGCAGGAATACCCATTACAAGGTAGGCAAGGAAGTTGGCAAAATTACCAAGTTGAGACTGAAAATTTGTTAATGAAAACTGTTCTTTTACAATTACTCCAAGAGGATTCTGCAATCCTGTCACGAATGAGATGATGAAGAACAAAAGAAACATCATCGCCAAAGGCAAAGTGTAATTTTTGTGTTGTGAAGTCGTCATATTAAATTATTTATGGTTAAGATTAATACTCTTTAGAATTCCAGTTTTATCGACCCGTGTGAACGTATGAACAGCTTATGGCAGTTACCCTTGCCAAATACGCTTTCGAGGGTGTCCACATACTCATCAAGCATATCCTGCGGAACGAATGCCTGAATGGTACCTGCAAAACCGCCACCGTGAACACGCCATGCTCCCTTGCCGTCAAGTATCTTGGCACTTAATGCCAGGCCAAGAGCTACACTCTGATGACGCGGATCATGGGTTGTGTAAACATTCTGGTTGTACATGTACGAACTGTTGCCTGATTCGATCACCATCTTCAGGAAATCCCCGAAACGATCGTTCTCCAGAGCTTCCACCTGATCAACAACACGTTCATTATCTCCCAGGAAATGGATGGCACGCAACAAAGCACGGTCACCAACTTTTTCGCGAATCTCCTGGATAGCTTTCAAAAGCTCTTCGTAAGAAACTTCACGCATAACCTCTTTACCCAAAACCTGTGCAACAGATTTCATCTCTGTGGGAAGTGAAGCATACTCATCGTTCAGGTTTGCATGGTCGCCACCAGTATCTGTGATAACCAAAGCATACCCTGTCTTCATAAAGTCGAAATCAAGGGCTTTGACAACAGGATTGGCAGGATCTTTAAAATCAATAGTGATAAAACCGCCCACGGAACAAGCTGTCTGATCCATCAGCCCGCAGGGCTTCCCGAAGTAGTTGTTCTCAGACCACTGACCAACTATGGCATTCACAACCGGATCGACCTTACCATCATTGAACAGATGGCTGATCATTGCCCCTACAAGTACCTCGAACGATGCAGAAGAGCTAAGACCTGACCCTTTCAGTACATTTCCGTGTACATGAGCAGTAAAACCGCCTATCTCATATCCCAGCTCCTTGAGGCGGGCACAAATACCTTTCACCAGTGCTTCCGAAGTGTAAAATTTTGATTCATCTTTTGACAGGTCTGAGATATCAACGATAAATTCCGGGTATCCTGCCGATTTGATACGGATAACATCAGAGTTGTTCTTCGCCGCAACAGCAATGTTGTCCATGTTAACTGCCCCTGCCAGAACACGCCCGTGCTGATGGTCGGTATGATTACCGCCAACCTCCGTACGTCCAGGAGAACTGAAAAGCTCAACATCATCAATACCGCGAATCTCTTCAAATTCATTCAGCAAAGCTTCATATCTTTCTGCCTGCTGCTTAAGCACAGCCTCATCGTTACCGTACAACTCACGAAACAAAAGATTATCCCCGTTGTTGATCTTCCCGATGAGTTCCTTGATTTTTGCCATAATTTATTTTTTTTATGTCTTTAATTTTATTTGATATAAGATTTGTCAAGAAAAACAAGAATACGAACGTATCCTGTAAAAAGGTGAATATTTCTGCAAATGCTATTACTATTCATCTGATTTTTAATAGGAGTGACAAATATAAAAGTTATTTGTTCTTTTTAAAACATAACATGTTAAAAATTAACACAATTATTACAAAAGATTAACATAATCTATCAGATCATAAAATTAAGTCCGGACAGCAAGGCTGCAATTCCTGTATTGTTCAGTCGTATAGTCACAAAAAAAAGACCCACAGATAAACCATGGATCTTCATACAAATTTAAAGTCACCCTAACCTTCTAACTCTTTCCATGCTAAGGCACTTGATCCGACAATGGCTGCATTACCTGCATCAAGTTCTGACGGAAGGATCTTCACCTTGCCTTTGAATACAGGGAGCAAGTGTTTCTCCATATGTTCACGAACAGGCTTGAAAATAAGGTCACCGGCAGCAGTAGGACCGCCGAACAGGAATATGGCCTCCGGACTAAGGTGATGAACAGTATCAGCCAATCCCTGGCCCAGATACATTCCTGTAAGTTCAAACACTTCCAACGCCACCTTATCTCCAGCCACGGCAGCATCGTATATCATTTTTGAATCAAGCTCATTGAATGATTTATCTGCAAGCATACTGTCTGTTGCATTGTATTTAGCAAGCAATTCGAAAGCGGTACGTTTCATTCCCGGTGCCGAGCAGTATGCCTCAAGATGCCCAAGACCGCCGCATCCGCAAAGACGCCCGTTGGGAACAAGGGTAGTATGACCACATTCACCCGCAAAACCGTCACTGCCGTATACAAGATCGCCATTCACAACAAGACCGCTTCCAACGCCTGTACCCAGTGTGAACATGGCAAAATTCTTCATTCCTTTGGCACCACCGTATATCATCTCACCGATAGCAGCAGCATTGGCATCATTTGTAAGAGCAATGGCATCGATGCCGGGAAACTCTTTTTTCAGCATATCAACAAAAGGAACAACCCCTTCGAACGACAGATTTGGGGCATGCTCTATGGTCCCGTTGTAATAATTTCCGTTGGGAGCGCCTATGCCGATCCCAACGACTTCGATGTCCTCATTCACACTGTTTATCATCTCCTTTATCGAAGAAGCAAGATCACTGATATATTTGCCGGCATCACCATGATCGGGTGTTAAAATGTTTCCTTTTTCCAAAACGTTGCCATCAACATCAACAATACCTATCGCAGTGTTAGTTCCGCCTATATCTACTCCAACTGTTACTTTTTTCATGATATAAATCTTATAGTTTAATTATTAATCTGCTCTCAAAATTAAAAATAATGAGTTAGTATGCAATAAAAAATCACATAGCAACTTCGCATGCAAATTATTTTCAGCTTTTAATCCTTTTTGCCGGGATCTTCACAAAGTTCGGTCAGCACACCGAAAGTAGATTTGGGATGCAGGAAGCCGATATACAGTCCTTCAGCTCCTTTTCTCGGTGATTTGTCGATCAGCGTTATGCCCTTCTCCTCTATCTTAAGCAATGCATCTGTAAGGTTATCAACAGCAAATGCAAGGTGATGCATACCCTCACCTTTTTTCTCAATGAACTTACCTATGGGGCCTTCGGGATCGGTAGATTCAAGGAGCTCTATCTTTGTCTCTCCCACTTTAAAAAAGGCCGTTTTTACTTTCTGGTCTTTCACCTCTTCTATCGCATAGCATCTAAGCCCCAGCACCTCTTCATAAAACGAAATAGCTTCATCAATACTTTTTACTGCAATTCCTATGTGTTCAATGTGTGTTATCTTCATTTTGTAATATTTTTATCATACCCAAATTTACCACATTAAAAACTATTGTCCATAACCACAAACAGAAAAAATTGCATAAAAGGTAGTCTTACGGGACTTATGAACGCGTTGAAGCATGAAACCACAAAAACCATCACACTTTAGCTGTAACCTTTTGCCGCATCTGTTCGTCATATCAACAAACACAAATCAAAAGTCATGAAAAATAAAAATCTGATCCGCCTTTTACTACTGGGACTTTTCACTTCTGGAACACTTCTGTCAACTATTAGTGCGCAGGACAAAGAATCCCGGCCCATCCCCGACATCATCACAAGCATCAAAGTATCATCAGGACTCGACCTGTACGTTACCTTGGGTGATAAAGTATCTTTGGAGATTGAAGCAGACAAAGGGTACCTTCACAGGGTTATCACAGAAGTTAAAGGGCATCAGTTGCGAATTTACACCGAAGGAAGGATCAGCTGGAAAAGAACATACCTTCCAAAAATATACGTCACAGTTACCGACCTTGATAACATAACCAGCTCGGGCGGGGCAGATGTCTTCACCAAAGGAACCATAAAGGTTGATTCACTGGTATTAAATTCAAGCAGTGGTTCCGATATATATGCAGAAGTGGACACACGCAAACTCTTCCTGAACTCATCGTCAGGTTCCGATCTGAAAGTAAAGGGTAAAACAATCTACCTTAATGCCAGCTCGGGAAGCGGAAGTGACATCATTGCCGAAGACCTTGCTGCAAAATATGTTACCGTGAAATCTTCTGCAGGTTCCGATGCCCGTGTTTATGCGCTAGAAAGTATCGATGCCCATGCAAGCAGCGGAAGCGATATCATCGTATACGGCAGTCCTACCACAAAAAATTTTAAAGAATCGAGCGGAGGAGATATAAGGGAAAAGTAGAGACAGGAAGCAAGAAAAGGAACTCCTGTTATGCAACATCGGTGACCGGTTCCTCTTTTAAACGTTTTTCAAGTTTCTTACGATTGATGTAACCCCACACTGCTGTTGATGGAAACACAAATATCATTGTTGGGATAGTTGACTCCAGCGGCCTCGGGGTTCCTTTCAGACTGTGCATCGTGAAAGTCAATGTTGTTGAAACGATCGAAGGAATAATGCATGCCAGCACAAGCGCCAGCCCACGTTTTGATATTTCCGTTGCCAGTCGCTCGGCACCTTTCATTATCACTCCACCAAAAAAGAAAGTATATGTTCCCTGTTTCAATGCTGCCACAATGGACCAGAACAATAGGTGGTGCTGATATTCTAAAGGAATTCTTTTACCAAAATAGTTTATACTAAACACAACACCGGCCATAACCAATGATCCCAGTATCCCCATCCTGTAATCAACATACTTACTACCGAACTTCAAAATTCTTTTCAACATAGATATGTCATTTTCAACAAAAACAGACATGAAATGATCATGTCTGTTAAAAAAAACGCTTCGCAAGATATAAAAAAAAACGGGTTTTCAACCCGCTTCCATATTTTCTGCATCAGGCAACATGCCTGCCAGTTTGTTCGGTTCATGGATAAGAACCGGAATATGCTGAGGACAAATATGATACTTCGTTCCCCTGAAAGTTAATTCCACCAACGGGATCATCTCCTCATTCCTGCCGCATACAAGGCACTTTTTGTCTTCATTTGCCATTTCTGATAATTTTTAGTTTAATTGTTTATGATTATTTGAATTGTTTAAATGTTCAAACAATAAATACGTATTATTGTTCATGCATATTTCAAAAAAAATGATGACTGTTATTTTCTTTTTGCATTATCCTTTCCTGTTTGATCATAAAACACAGGAGGGGTGCACAAACATCCCTCCATTAACCTAACCTAACCCATACAGATCATTTCCATCTGTATTCAGCCAGTCCTTTCAGTTCATTTTCTATCTCAAGTAATCTGTTGTATTTGGCAATACGTTCGCCCCTGCTTGCCGAACCGGTCTTCAGGTGGCCACCGTCCATAGCAACGGCAAAGTCAGCCAGGAATGTATCCGAAGTTTCTCCCGAACGGTGTGAAATGAAGTAACGCCATCCGGCATCACGGCACATCCTTACGGCTTCTATCGATTCGGTCACCGTACCTATCTGGTTCAGTTTGATAAGTGAGGAGTTTGCTGACTTTTCCTCAATTCCTCTTTTTATATATTTTGTGTTGGTCACGAACAGGTCATCTCCCACAACCTCGATATCATTCCCATGCAGTGCCGTGAACTTTTTAAACCCTTCCCAGTCGCCTTCGGAAAGGGGATCTTCCCAAAGGATGATAGGATATTTTTTGATCCATTCCGATTCTAACGCGATCAACTCATCACTTGTCATTTTCCCTGCTCCCGACCATATCAGATCGTAGTTGCCGTCAACATTGGGAGAAAAAGAGTTGGCTGCCGTATCAATGGCGATCGAGATATCCACTCCCGGCTTGTATCCTGCTTTTTCAATGGCCTCGATAATTGTCTCGATGGCCTCTTCGTTACTTTTAAAGTTTGGGGCAAAACCACCTTCATCGCCAACACCTGTTGACAAACCGCGCGATTTAAGAATACTTTTCAGCACATGGAAAGTCTCTGCAACATACCTCAACCCCTCCTTAAAAGTCGGTGCTCCATGAGGCACTGCCATGAATTCCTGAAAATCCACGCTGTTATCGGCATGCTCACCCCCGTTCACGATATTCATGCACGGAACGGGAATACGCACGGCATCGGCCCCGCCAAGGTATTGGTACAAGGGCAACCCTACTAAATCTGCTGCCGCACGAGCAACGGCCATTGACACTCCAAGAATGGCATTTGCCCCCAGCCTTGATTTATTATCAGTACCGTCCAGATCGATCATCAGGTAATCTATCTCTTTCTGCTTTGTAGCATCTTTACCGATAATCGCCTTGGCCAGCTCATTGTTAACATTCGACACGGCTTTTTCCACACCCTTGCCGCCGTAACGCTTTCCGCCATCACGAAGTTCTACCGCTTCATTTTCTCCGGTACTGGCCCCTGACGGAACAGAAGAAACTGCTTTTGTCCCATCCTCAAGTTCTACATAAGTCCTTACTGTGGGATTACCTCGTGAATCAAGGATCTCCAGCGCTGATACTGATTTAATTTGTGTTTTCATAGTTTAACCTTTTATATCCGCCACCGGGGTGGAAAATTATCAATATTTAAGCATTCTGATCTATAGCCAGGTTAAATTTCGGCTTAAAAATTCAGAAACAACAATTTACTAAGTTAAACTATATTAACTATCATCAATTTTGCAGGTTGAACGCCATCTTGATACCTCCAATGACCATATCTGTTCCGATAATAGCAAGAATAAGTCCCATAAGCTTAGCAACTACAGTAATGATATTACTTCCAAGCTTATTAATAATTTTATCACTGAATGAAAATGCCCAATATGTTAAAAGTATCATTATTGCAAATATTCCAATAGTTATTGCAAAATGAATGTAATCCCTGCCTGCAACATCGTTCATTGCAGTAACAATGGTACCGGGTCCGGCCAGTATAGGTATGGCGAGGGGAGAAATTGCAATTGCATCTGCCTGGTCCCCATCCTCTATGTGATGCATCTTTGATTGTTCACTACGCAACATCCTGTAAGCTACCAGGAATATCAGTATTCCTCCTGTAATCTTAAAAGCAGGGATTGTTATCCCGAAAAGGTCGAAAATGTATTTTCCTATTACTATAAACGAAACTACGATAACAAATGCAGTAATAGTTGATTTCCTGGCAATGACCTTTTTTGCCACATCACTTTCTCCCTGGACTAGCCCCACAAAGATAGGTGTGTTGGCAATAGGGTTCATGATAGCAAAGAAACCGGTAAAAACAGTAAGGGAGTATGTAAACAGTTCGCTCATGGGTTAGGTTGTAAAGGTATATTTTAATTATAAATCTCTTTTTTTGCCGCTTTAAGAGTATTGATTATCAAAGAAGTTATCGTCATTGGCCCTACACCTCCCGGTACAGGTGTGATATAGCTTGTTTTCGGCGCTACATTATCGAAATCGACGTCACCGCGCAGTTTCCAGCCCGATTTGGTTTTTGTAGAAGGCATGCGTGTTGTTCCCACATCGATCACAATGGCTCCCTTTTTTACCATATCTTCTTTTACAAACCCAGGTGAACCGATAGCTGCTATCAGGATATCCGCCTGGCGGCATACCTCCTCGATGTTGGGTGTACGGCTGTGGCATACAGTAACCGTTGCATTACCCGGATATCCTTTTTGCGACATCAGGATACTTAAAGGACGGCCAACAATGTTACTGCGACCAACGATCACACAATGCCTGCCCTCTGTCTCTATCTCATATCTTTTCAAAAGTTCCAGTATTCCTTGCGGAGTAGCTGATACGAATGACGGCAGGCCAATGGCCATACGGCCTACATTCTGTGGATGAAAGCCGTCAACATCTTTACGGGGATCAATAGTTTCGATAACTTTCTGCTCAGAGATATGTTTTGGAAGGGGCAACTGCACAATAAAACCATCTATATCAGGATCTTCGTTCAGTTCACGAACCTTGGAAAGCAATTCTTCTTCTGTCACATTAACCTCGTATCTTATCAGGGAAGATTTGAAGCCTACCTCCTCGCAAGCCCTCATTTTGCCTTTTACATACGATTCACTGCCGCCATCGTGTCCCACAAGAACAGCAGCAAGATGGGGCCTCTTGCCTCCATCTTTCAGTATTTGCTTTACCTCTTCGGCAATCTCTCTCCTTATCACCTTTGATGTTTCTTTTCCGTCAATCAGCTTCATAGAAATACGGTTTTATTATTTTTCTAAATGATTTAATTTTCGTTACTGTACCTCTACCGTCCAAAAGGCATATTCCCCATCATCCTTGCCATCTTCTTTTTACCTCCGGTAGTCATCATACGCATCATCTTGCGCGTATCCTCGAATTGCTTCATGAGGCGGTTCACATCCTGAATGGTCGATCCGCTTCCCCTTGCAATCCTTTTGCGGCGACTGCCGTTAATTATAGCCGGATTGTTGCGCTCCTCGGGTGTCATCGAATGGATTATGGCTTCGATGCCCTTAAATGCATCATCGTCAAAATCCATGTTCTTCATCATCTTGCCCATTCCGGGTATCATAGATGCCAGATCTTTCAGGTTACCCATCTTTTTGATCTGGCTTATCTGCTTGAGGAAATCATCGAAGTTGAACTGGTTCTTTGCTATCTTCTTCTGAAGCTTGCGGGCCTCCTCCTCGTCGAA
>JALVJU010000147.1 GCA_027034005.1 Marinilabiliaceae bacterium | reverse complement strand
CCTTTTAAAACAAGTACATATCCTATATAAAGTTCGCAACGTTTTTGTTACGGACAAGGATTGTTTTGCCCTGTTTTTTGACTGACTTTAATCAATCTAAAAATTATGTTGTTGCGGAATTGCTGAAAAAAATATTTTTCTGTTTTATTTTTTATAAAAACTGTTTATCTTTGCATCGCTTTAAGAAAAAGCATGTGTTTGTCCCATGGTGTAATGGTAACACACTTGATTTTGGTTCAAGCATTCAAGGTTCGAGTCCTTGTGGGACAACAAACAACTGAAAAAAGCCCTTGCAGGTTAATAATTTGCAAGGGCTTTTCATTTTTTGTTGCCGCTGTAGTTGTTACATCAAATGAAAACGGAACAAATTAAAACCTGTTGAATAGGACACAGATTTCATCTATAAAAATGATTTTTGGGGATTTAAAGACTCCTGACCTGATACCTTTTTCATGATTTAAAATACCGGCAACAAGATGAATTGAGCTTTCAAGATCACACATCCTTCTGCTCAAGCTCCTTTCTTGCTTCGTCCAGTACCTTTTTCATATCTTTTGGAACTTTGGGATATTCAAGGTTCAAAGCCTGTATGGTTTCAGTGATTACGGTCGAAACTATCACCCGCATTATCCATTTATTGTCTGCCGGAACAACATACCAGGGTGCGTCCGGGGAGGCTGTGGCATTAATGGCATCTTCAAATGCCTTTTGATAATCATCCCACTTTTTACGTTCCGCCAGGTCGTTTACAGAGAATTTCCAGTTTTTGTCCGGATCGTTCAGCCGTTCGAGAAACCTTCTCTTCTGTTCCTCTTTCGATAGGTGCAGGAAGAACTTGATGATCACAGTCCTGTTGCGTGTCATGTGTTTTTCCATGTTACGGATGTCTTCGTAACGTTCGTTCCAGAATTCCTGATCAGGATCGGGATCAGGCAACAATTCCGGATGAACTTTCAGTACAAGCACTTCCTCGAAATACGACCGGTTGAAAATACCTATTCGCCCGTATTCCGGCATCCGTTTAGTGTAGCGCCAAAGGTAGTTATGGGCAAGCTCTTCCGCCGACGGTTTTTTAAAACTGTATACCTCACACCCTTGTGGATTAATTCCTGACATAACATGCTTGATTGTCCCGTCTTTGCCGGCAGCATCCATAGCCTGAAAGATAAGCAGCAGAGAATATTTGCCTGAGGCATAAAGCAGTTCCTGAACTTCGGTTAACTCTTTCAGGTTCTTTTTTATTAAGCTTTTGTTCATTCAGCTTCTTTATTTCTTCAATTCCCTCCCATGAAGTTTCATGTTCGGAGATCCTGAAACTGCCTTGCCTGTCTATCCTGCAACGTCCCATGATCTCACTCACCATCCGCCGTTTTGCTTCTTTTTTCATCAAATCAGTCTATTTATTGGTCTTAAAATATAGACATCAAATTACAACTATTTTCGATGAATTCCTAACAAATGAAAACAGGATATCTTAAATCGGTGATACGATACCGAATACCGGCAGAAGCTCATTACTTATCATTCATGATCAAAAAATACAAAAGACAAAGGATATCACTTCCCTTTTACTTCAAGTATCTTTTCGGCGATCATCTCCCTTACCTTAAGCAAAGAATCACCATCAGTTGTAAAATTCCACCATTCGGGGCTGATGCGGTCGATCATCTCTTTTACAAAATCCGACTGCCCCATTTTATCGAGAATGGCAAAATACTCATAATCCTCAAGTCCTTCACGTATATTCTTCAACCTGATGGTAGAAACAGGCCCGTCAAATCCGGCCT
>JALVJU010000146.1 GCA_027034005.1 Marinilabiliaceae bacterium | reverse complement strand
ACAGGCCTTTTTACTACACCAACCGCGGCGGTGAGTTTGAAGCCTCGGTAAAGATAACGGGCCACTACAAAATACGCTTCGATCAGATAGGACTGATGCTAAGGATCGATGAAGAGAACTGGATCAAAACAGGCATAGAGTATGTTGACGGGGAGTACTACTTTAGCACAGTGGCCACAAACAGATACAGCAATTGGAGTGTGACCGGACTTACCGGAAAGCCTGAGTCGATTTGGATAAAAGTTGTCAGAATGCTCGATGCTGTTGAAATATCCTACTCACTGGATGGTAAAAAATTCAACATGAGCAATCTGATCCATTTCCCTCCCCATAGGAATGTCATGGTGGGCATGATGGCTGCAAGCCCTGATGGTGACGGGTTCAAAGCTGTCTTCTCCGGTTTCAGCATAAAATACATACCCGACCAAAGGCGCCTGAAGTGGCTGGAGGAGAATAAGCAGTAAGCAGAGGCTTCCCCGTCTTTAAATGGCCTTTGCACAAGGTTCGATGTCACAGCATGATGCTGATGCATTAATGTAAAATATATACCTGTTCATAAAAATTTATTAAAACCGCTTTATTTCTTCATTTAAATGTCTTAGCTTTAATTTTTATTTTTTTAACAATTCTATGTTAAGGCATACAAGACTTGGTTTACTGATAATGCTTTTATTTACGGCAGTTAACATGCTGGCTCAGATAGATTTTGGCAAACTGTCGGAAGAGCAGATATACCGTAAAGGCAATAAGTATAATACATGGTCGGTATCTGTGGGGGTTGGCCCTGTGATCTACTATACCGATGTTGTCGATTACACCATCTTTCCGAAAAACCACTGGAAGTTCGGTCCTACTATCATGGTGAGTAAACAGTTTAACCGGCCGTGGGGTATCGATGCACAGTTTTTGAGCGCAAATATGTACGGCCAGAAAAACCATCGTTACTTCGAAGGCAATTTCATGGAGGGGACGATAAACCTTACCTTTTCCATAAACCAGTTTGCTGCATTCGGCCCTATTGCTGACAAATGGGATTTTTATGGTAAAGTAGGTCTGGGAGCCGTATTCTTTCGCAGCCGGCAACGAGCATTGTATGACCAGGAATACATAAACGATGACGGATCCGTTGAGATGATTCCAAAAGATAATATCATGAGGGCAAAATATGTTTATGATTTTGTTTCATACCCCATGCCCGAAGGATGGAAACCTGATGATTACCTCGTGATAGGTTGGGACAGGGACGGAACAAAAACTCCTCCCCTGGAAGAGACAAAACGAAAAGTCGAGATCGTACTTCCTATCGGTTTTGGTGTTAAATACCGGCTGAGCAAAAGTTTTGACCTTGGGGTAGAGATCATGATGCACAGTGTGGCAGCCGATAATCTCGACGTGAACATGACCGGCGCCGACAATGATGCTTACATGTATTCATCATTTAACCTGACCTACAAGATCGGCAAAAAGAACAAACGCCATCCGGTATGGACATACAAAGATTTCAACATAGCCTACAAGCAACGCAGGGATACCGACCCGCTTGCCACAAAACTGGATTCTCTGAGCAATCAACTTGACTCCCTTGCTGCCAATGACTCTATCGTTACTGACACAACGCATATCTTCACCGAATCGATAGTATACGAAGAGGATGTTTCCACATCCGTCTTCTTCGATTTCGACAAGTCAACGATATCCCGCAGGGCACATAAAGAGATCGCAAAAGTTGCACGTGCAATGGAAAATGACCCAACCATAAGGATACGCATTGTAGGATACTGTGATACCCGCGGCTCGAATGACTACAACTACAGGTTAAGCCAGAGAAGATGTAATGCCGTGCTGGATATTCTCGTGCATGATTACGGAATAAGTAAGGACAGATTCCAGGTACAACCTATGGGTGAACGTGATCTGTTGTCCGATACTAACAAACTTAAACCACGCGGCCTGCACATGGTTAACCGCAGAGTGGACCTCTTTATGATAAAAGAATGAGCAGATTGATGCATTCATCTAAACTTTGTTTGATCCTGTTTTTTGCCCTGATGGTCACAGACACATTTGGGCAAAAGAAAGATGACTTTGTCATGCAGGAACATATGCGTTATTCCCGCGAAAAGAAATTCAACACATGGTCGATTAGTGCAGGGTACGGGCCAATGATAATGTACACCGACATCACAAGCTACACTTTGTTCCCGAACGAAAGATGGAATTTCGCACCCATGGTTAAGGTCACTAAATATCTCAACCCTGCTTTTGCTTTCGACTTTCAGTTGATGGGTGGAAATATGTACGGTTCCAATGTGGGATACTATTTTGAAGGTAATCTTATCGATTACACCATAAGTAATGTGGGGATCATAAATCAGATGCTGAGCACTCCGGGCCCTGTTAAGGATAAATGGAATTTTTATTACAAGATAGGGTTTGGGGCCACAGCGTTCAGGTCGAAGCTTTACCACTCTTCAAACGATTCCCTGGTTATGGTGCGCGATTTCAGCGGTGACAGCCTGGATACAAGATATGTTGTACATGGTTACGATTTGTACAACCCGGATAAGAAAATAACGAGGGAACGTGCCCTGCTGATACCGGTGGGAATAGGAGTTCTGTACCGCATAAACAGGAGTTTCGATATCGGGCTGGAAATGACAATGAGGTTCAGCCTGCTGGATAAGTTTGATAACATCCTGGCAGGAGCGACAAACGACAGTTACTGGTACACAAACCTGAATATCTCATACAAGATAGGTAAGAAAAACAAAAGGCATAAACGATGGACATATCGGGGTTATGAATTCAACATCTTCGGGGTAAAGAAAAAATATCCGCTTGAAGATGAAGTGGCTGCACTTGAAAAGAACATAAAGCAATATGAGGCCAACCGACCGGTAAAAACCGACTCTGTGTTCATTGTTCACAATCTGAAAAAGATCTACAGTACCCACCTTGTCTATTCGGTTTACTTCAGCACAGGCGGCACAAAGGTTGATAAAGAAGACCTGGTTTACATTGCCGAGGCTGCAATCCAGCTGATGAAAAACAAAAAGTGGCGGGCAGATATCTACGGCTTCTCGGACGATACAGGGCCTGCCGACAAAAATATGGAGATAAGCCGCAAGCGTGCTGAGGCAGTAAAAGACATACTTGTGCACGATCTTGGTATCTCAGAAGAGAGGCTCAGGCTTATTCCCAAAGGAGAAACGGAGCTGCTTTCCCCCACCGATAAGCTTTCTCCGCGTGGGTTAAACATGGTGAACAGGCGGGTGGATATCGTGATAAGAAAGTATTAATGGTATTCGGTGTGCGACTCACAGTCGCACACCGAATAAGGACTATTTTTCCAACTTCTCCACTTCTTTCCATACCACTGCGCTTGCACCAAGAACAGCGATCTTGGCTCCATCAAGTTCTGAAGGAAGAAGTTTTACTTTGTGTGAATAAAGGAAGCACATGTTCTCTTCCATGTATTTTTTTGTGGGTTCAAATATCAGGTCACCGGCAAGTGCCAGCCCGCCGAAAAGGAATACAGCCTCGGGGCTTGAGAAAGCCACAAAATCGGAAATTGCCTTGCCGAGATATTTGCCTGTTATCTCAAATGCCTCAAGAGCAAGCCGGTCGCCTTTCTTAGCATAGTCATATATCATCTTTGATGTGACATCTTCCGGTGCTATGTTCCTTAACTCACTAGGAGTGCGTGTATCGGCTATAAGTTCGGAAACAGTACGGACTATCCCAGTGGCCGAAGCATACGTTTCCAGACAGCCCTTACGTCCGCATCCGCATTGACGTCCGTTGGTATCCATAACCACATGCCCCAGTTCACCGGCAAAACCGTCGTGGCCGAGCACAAGTTCTCCGTTAACGATGATGCCGCTGCCCACTCCCGTGCCAAGGGTTATCATGATCACATCTTTCATCCCTTTGGCACCGCCGTACATCAGTTCACCCACAACGGCAGAGTTGGCATCATTGGTAAGCACTATGGCCGGATAGTCGAAATATTCCCTGAGAAGTTTCACGAAAGGCACCACATCGCCCCAGCCAAGATTTGCTGCCCCGACGATCTCGCCTGTGTAGTAATTTGAGCTTGGAGCACCTACGCCTATTCCCATCACTTCGAGGTCATCACCTGCTTCTGATACTATTTCTTTTATGGTTTTTGCGAGAACATCGAGATATTCTTTCACGTCAACATTGGTAAGTGTTGGTGTATGGCCTTCTGCAAGGATATTACCTTCTTTATCAACGACACCAATGGCCGTATTGGTACCGCCAATGTCGATACCCACGGAAACTTTCTTTTTCATGATCTTATTTTTTAATGATTCTATATTTCTTGATAAAGCAAAGATAATTTTTTATCAAAACATATTCTTGTTGAAGAGCCCTTTTTGTCGGCTCTCCTTCTGCCCGAAATACCATGAAAGATCGAAAAATGGTAGTATCCCTGCTTTAGGATTAAAGCCATAATTTGCAAAAGAGACATAAAAGCCGAGCGATACGGAGAAATTCCTGGTGATAAATGTTTGGACTGATGTGTGATTTTCAAACCCGAAACTCCCGGTGAAAGTGCCGAAGTAGAAATTCATTGAAGTAGAAAGATAAAGGTAGTCGTATATTTTACTGTCAACCCTTGCTTTTGCAAATCCGGTAACACCTTGTCCCATTAAAGCCGGACTTCTGTTTGTCAGAAAATGTTTCTGAAACTCCTCCAGTGTGCTGCTTCCTATAGGTATTCCTGCATCTGCACCAAGGTCCAGGGTAAGGATGATGAACGGCTGCTGTTGAATGCAGTGAACATCCCGATAAAAAGCATAACTGAAAAATACCTCGTTCCTCAATGAAATTACTACCGGAATGTCTGCAAGTGAATCAACATAATCATAAAAACCATTGTTTTGTGCCCAGTGAAGTCCGGGTGTTGCACTGTACAGTCCGTGCCGGGAGGCGATCTTAAGGCGTTCGTTTCGCCATCTTTTTTTAATCATCAGGTTAGGCATCCAGAAATCATATCCTAAAACTGTTGATATCTCAAGATCCTGTTTTATACCATAGCACGAGGGCGTCAGCAGGCTGATGTTTCCGGCCCTAATGTAAACTGTGTTTGCGGTTTCACTTCCCCAGAAAATATCATCACGTTCCATATTTTCTCTTGACCCCATGGGCTGCAAAGGATTAAACGCATTGGAATCCTTGTTTTTCTCCCGTGCATCCTTCTGCCTCTTTTTTATCTCCCGTTTCGAAGTACGTTTGTTCAGCTTCGGTTTTTTACCCGTTTGTGCATACGTGCCGGCCGAAAGAAAAAACAACATCATAGTTAAAAATATGCCGTATGAGCTGATCTTCATGTATTATTCATTCTGATATTTATAACATGAGTATCTCTGTTTTATTGTATGGCACGTCAGTAACTTCGGGGATTTTATTTTCTGAAAAACTCAATGATACTGTCATCATTCCTGACACCCTTTAGGGAACTGCCGGATGCATTGACCGGATCTAATATC
>JALVJU010000145.1 GCA_027034005.1 Marinilabiliaceae bacterium | reverse complement strand
ATAGATAAGTTTTTTAAACTACTGCCCTATTTCATATTAAATTGGCTAAGAATAATAGAGAGCCACTATTTTGAGCTAAAAAGAAGATTTGTTGATAACGAGCCTTGTGGTGAAATAGTTCTTCCTACTGAGTTAATAGAGCTTCTAAAGAATGGAGGCCATAAAGTTCTTATAATTGATGATAGTATTGATACTGGAAGTACAATTCTAATATTAAAAAATAGCATTGAAAATGTTTCTAAGAATAATCAAGTAAGAGTAGCTGTTATAAATGTGACTCAACATAAGCCGTATGTTTTTCCTGATTATTATTTGTTTTATCGAGTATTAATTAGATTTCCTTGGTCAAGCGATGCAAAATAAAGGATTAGTTGTTGATTTAGATTATACTTTTATTAATTCTAATAGTTTTACTTATTTTGTTAAATGGCTTGGGGCTAATTATATAAACAAAGTAAAGTTCCATAGCTTGTTTAAATTGTTGTTGGTTATAGCCAAAAGAAAGTTAAGATTGATTTCTCATTCGGAAGCGAAGTTGCTAATATTGAAGATATATGATATTGATAGGTTAGATATTTTACCTTTTGTGGAAATATTAAAAAAAAACATTGATAAAAATATTTTTAATATAATACAAGAATATAAATCATTTGGATATATAACATGTTTAGCAACAGCTGCACCTTGCGTGTATTCTGAGATTTTAGCTAAAGTCAATAATATCGATATGTGTATCTGTACTTCAATGTCATTGGATACTGAGTGGAAAGAAAATATTAGAGAGGAAAAATTTAATAATGTTAAGACGAAATTTGATAATAATAAAATAGAGATAAGTGTTGTTATTACAGACCATTATGATGATTTATTATTGGTGAAAAATGCTAAAGAAAAGGCAATTGTTGTTAGGGCAAATGATCTTACTAAGAAGATGTTAAAGAATTATGATAAAGTAAAGATAATTTAGATTGATATGTTAAAAAGTTGTTTATGAAATATTGCATTTTATTTGGAGGTTCAGGGTATATCGGTTCAAAGATTGTAGAAAGGTTTTTAGAGAAGGAATTTTTTGATAAGATTATTCAGGTTGATATAAAATCTCCTACTATTCCATTCAAAGATGTTGATTATATAAAGGGAGATGTTAGAGAATCGTTATTTAGTGTTGTTCAACTCCCAAGTGAAATTGATAAGCAGAATAGCTGGATATTTAATCTGGCAGCAATTCACCGGGAACCGGGGCATGAACAGCATGAGTACTTTGATACAAATATAAAAGGTGCGAATAATGTTGTTGAGTTTGCTGAAAAATCAGGTATTAAGAATATATTTTTTACCAGTAGTATCGCACCTTATGGTCGTTCAATGGAACAAAGAACGGAAAAATCAATGTTATACTCGGAAACACCGTATGGAATTTCAAAAGGATATGCAGAAAAGATACATCAGCTTTGGCAGGTGAAAGAGGATGATAAAAGATTAGTTATTTGCAGGCCGAGTGTGATATATGGCCCGGGAGACCCGGGAAATGTACTGCGCATGATAAGAGGTATTAAATCCGGCACTTTTTTCTTTCCCGGAAATCCGAATATTATAAAGGGGTATGGTTATATATATGGTCTTTTGGACAGTATAGAATTTACTTGCTTTGAAAAAGCAGATAATTTTATTTTATATAATTATGCGGAAAATCCCGTCTTACCAATGAAAGATCTGGGAAAAATAGTAAAAAAAGAATTTGGAATTAAACATCCAATACCTACTATCCCGATATCAATTTTGATTATTGCAGCTTTTTTTATTCAAATTATAGGGAAACCACTGGGGAAGTATAGTTCGATTCATCCTGTAAGAGTAAAAAAAGCAGGTTTCCCTACCAATATAAAACCTCAATATTTAATAGATAATGGGTTTAAGTTTAATTTTGGTTTTGAGAAATCTTTAAAACATTGGAGAGGTGTTGCTCCTGAAGATTTTCAGTAGGAATTTTATAATTTAAGAACATACGGGTAACTTGGTGTTGCCCGTTTGTTTTTTAATATTATTGTGGAGTGCTAACAATAAATGTTTTCCAGATAAAATAGAAATCGCTATGAAATTTAGCAAAGTAATAATATTTTTATTATTTATAGTTTCTGTATCTTCAGCCCAAACCGACAAACTAACCATTGAGGTTACAGGATATGGAGGAGGTGCAACCGATAGTCTGCAGCCATTGTGGAACTGGGCTGATCAATGGGGTATATTTACCCCGATGACAAGAGGAGAAGGTGTTTTTACCGGTAAGGTTTATTATCATTTTATTGACAGGAAAAATGTTTCCATGAAAGCAGGAGTGGCTGGTGCGTTAAAGACTGATTGGGGAGAAAGCTTTGTTCAGGAAGCATTTCTGAGAATGAAGTTTTGGTGGTTCGATGTTTCCGGGGGTATGGAAGCATATTCTCCGGTGGCTTATGATGACAACCTTGCAAGCGGGATATTTTTGATTAGCAGTAATGCAAGGCCGGTTCCAAAAGTTATTGTTGGGATATTTGATTACTTGCCGCTTGGATTTACTAAAAAATGGGTCGAGATACGTGGGGCAATGACGCAGGGCTTTCTATGGGATGACAGGGGACCAAAGGGAAATTCGGATGTATTATTACATGAAAAGTGGGCTTATGTACGGTTGGGAAACTTAAAATGGAAACCATATGCCGGGTTGGTGCATTCAGCTTTGTTTGGAGGGACAAAGCCAAACGGAGAAAAAATACCGATAGATTTTTGGGCAACTTTTACTGCAAGTGGTTCTGCAAAATTAGGTGGAGGAGAAGAGACTAATGCTGCAGGGGCTCACATGGGATTGTGGGATTTTGGCCTGTACTTCCCCTTGAAAAAATGGCAGGGGCAGTTATACTATCAGAAACCTTTTGTCGATGGGTCAGGGATGCATCTGTTCAGATTTTATAATAAGGATTTCTTTCTAGGCATATTGTTAAAAAATAAAAATAAATCAAAGCATATAATTACAGGGATTTCAATGGAATTGATAAAAACCAGTTGGGGCTGTGGGCCTGGTACAATGGATCCTTATGATCCTGAGGAAAATCATATAGTTTTTATTGGTGATATTGATGATGTTGATGCATATATGTTAGAACGTTTTGGAATAGAAACCAATAATTGGGATCATCATGACTTAAAAGAGTTTTTAAAAGTAGAGTGGAATCATGGTCATAACTTTGGTGGGAGGGATCCGTATTTAAATAATGGGATGTATTATGCCGGATGGTCTTATGATGGATTATCAATGGGTACTCCGTTATTTCATTCGTCAAAGCAGTTTCAAAAGTATGCCAAAGGATGGTATAATAGAGATGGTACTTATTTTGTAAATAATAGGATAAAAGGTTTTAATATAGGAGTAGAAGGGTGGTTCATTAAAAACTTGTATTATAGATTTAAGGGGACGTTTACAAATAATCATGGTAGTTATATTGAGCAATACAGTGGAGGCCATTCATGGGAAGAACAGAGTAATTATTATTTTGCAGAAAGCAAAAATCAATTCTATACAGGTCTGGAATTGACTTGGCAACCAAAAAAAGAATTACCTTTGACATTGGTTAGTGTATTGGGATATGATTTTGGAGAGTTGTATCACACTTTTGGGGGCAGGATCGGGATAAAGTATAGGATAGCAGCCTCCTCTAACTCCCACTAAGGGGGAGGATTGTAGGCGCATTGGTGAACAATTCACGCAAAGAGATTTCACGCAAAGAGCGCAAAGGAAAGTATCGCGCAAAGGGCGCAAAGATATTTTAGCGTGCTTAGCGATAAACCTTGACAGCCTTAGCGAGAAACCGTTCACGCGAAGCTCGCAAAGAGAAAAGTCACTCAAAGAGCGCAAAGAGGTTTTGGTGTGTCAGTAAAGAAAATACCTTAGTGTGCTTAGCGCAAAAACATTAGCGTTCTTTACGAGAAACAGTTCACGTAGACTTCTTTCTGAAAAATAATTCGCATAAATTAGTTTAAATTCGCATAATTCGTGTTTATATGAAAACAGCATTAATAACCGGTATAACCGGACAAGACGGGGCCTATCTGGCTGAATTCCTTTTAAAGAAAGGGTATAAAGTTCATGGTATAAAAAGGCGGTCATCGCTTTTTAATACCGACAGGATAGATCACCTTTATGAAGATCCTCATGAAGAGAATCGTCACATGGTACTTCATTATGGGGATCTGACAGATTCTACGAACCTGATCCGTATCATTCAGGAGGTTCAGCCGGATGAGATATACAACCTTGGGGCAATGAGCCATGTGAAGGTGAGTTTTGATACACCGGAATACACAGCAAATGTAGATGGTTTGGGGACACTTCGGATACTTGAGGCAGTAAGGCTTCTGGGAATGACTGAAAAAACAAGGATCTATCAGGCATCTACATCGGAGCTGTACGGACTGGTGCAGGAGGTGCCGCAATCGGAGAAGACTCCTTTTTATCCCCGCAGTCCTTATGCCGTTGCGAAACTTTACGGGTACTGGATAACGGTAAACTATAGGGAAGCGTATAACATGTTTGCATGCAACGGTATCCTGTTTAATCATGAAAGCCCGCTGCGGGGAGAGACCTTTGTGACACGTAAGATAACCAGGGCCGTTTCCCGCATTGCGCTTGGAATGCAGGATACTCTATATCTTGGTAATATGAACGCAAAAAGGGACTGGGGGCATGCCAAAGACTATATCAAAGCGATGTGGCTTATCCTTCAGCAGGACGATCCGGATGATTATGTGATAGCTACTGGCGTAACAACTACGGTTCGTGACTTTGTGCGGTTTGCATTTGCAGAGGTTGGTGTTGAAATTGAGTTTAAAGGAGAAGGTGTTGATGAGGTTGGAGTGGTGAAGAAATGCAGCAATGCTGATTTTCAAATTGAAATTGGTAAGGAAGTAGTGAATGTCGATCCTGCATATTTCCGCCCAACTGAAGTTGATCTTTTGATAGGTGATCCTACAAAATCGAAAACCAAGCTTGGCTGGGAGCCGGAGTACGATCTGTCTGCCTTGGTAAAAGATATGATGCAATCGGATATTGACCTAATGAAGCGTGAGAAATATCTTTTGGAGGGCGGTCACAGGGTGATGAACTATTTTGAATAATAGAGGGCAGCCCCCTCTAAATCTCCCCCGAGGGGGGGGAGACCTTTTCTTTATAAATGTATAATAAAATAAGCCTCCCCTTGGGGGAGGTTTGGAGGGGCTTATAAAATGGATATAAATTCAAAAATATATGTAGCAGGCCACAGGGGCCTTGTGGGAAGTGCCATCCTGAACAATCTGAAGTCAAAAGGGTACAACAATATTTTAACAAGGACATCAGTAGAGCTGGATTTGCGTAATCAGGCAGCTGTTGAGAGTTTTTTTGAGAAAGAAAAACCGGAGTATGTTTTTCTGGCAGCAGCAAAGGTCGGTGGGATAATTGCTAATAACACATACCGTGCCGATTTTATCTATGATAATCTTCAGATACAGAAC
>JALVJU010000144.1 GCA_027034005.1 Marinilabiliaceae bacterium | reverse complement strand
CCGCCTTCAATTGTAATATCTTTATCCTCTTTGTAAATATCGAACGGCGAATAGGTGTTCGTTTTTATAAGTGGCGAGTTATTAAAAATCGCATCCATGATTATCGCCTCGCGAGCCCTCACCCTGTTTGCCATTTTTGATATCAGGACATTATCGTATGTTGTAACGGAAGCATCACGTGTGAAGAAAAAGTTGTGCAGGGGACGCAGAGCAAACCTCTCATCAGAAAGGAATGTGGTCAGGGTATTTTTTTTCAGCTCCACCCCTTCTATCAGCTTTTTTGCAAGTTCCCCGGCAGAACTGCCTAAAAGTTCTTCTTTGATATTTTCTACCTGCTCAAATGTACATATCTTGTTCACAAGGGTCTCCTTAACCTCATCCTGCTCAAGGATACCTGCAAGTAGGTCTGCAACCTGATATGTAGTGGTCACTTTATTCAACACTCCTGCAAACTGGCTATATTCCTCTTTGGCTACAGCCAGGTTCAGGATATCACTGTAAAGGGCCCTCTCTGCGTTATCAGGGGTCATATTCTCTACCTCGGAGCCGGGAGTGTGCAAAATAACTCCTTCGAGTTTTCCTATTTCGGAAAAAACCTTTGTTTCTATCGGTGCCATAATATTTGGTTTAAAAAGGTGTTCAATCACACAAATTTAAAACCATAGACCAATAAAAAAAACAAAGTACCTATTTAAATTATATTTCAAGGCAATAGCACACTGATAAACACTGATAAAACGGATTTACACAGATAAAAATACAAGACAGATTATTTGCCCTAGATATATAAGGGATCAAGAGCTAAATTGAGGACACGCTCTTAAAGCATCAGTTAGATCTGTGCAGATCTATGTCCCTTTAAATCATTAGATATTTAAAACAGCTTCATTCAAGACAGCCATTCTTTTATTTGTTATCCGAAAACTTCCTCTCCCTGAACCAGGCAAAAAGCACCATTACCAACAAGCCGGCAAGGGCATAAAATACAAATGCAGGAATGGGAACAGGATCGCCTTGTGCGTATGAATGCAGGCCTGACAGATAGTAGTTCACTCCGAAGTAAGTCATGATCACAGAGAAGAAAGCAAGTATCGAGCCCATGTTATACGCAAAGTACCCTCTCAGGCCGGGGATAAAACGCATGTGCACCACAAAAACATAGATCAGCCCGGTGATAAGCGACCATGTTTCTTTCGGGTCCCAGCCCCAGTATCGGCCCCACGACTCATTGGCCCAAACACCGCCAAGAAATGTCCCTATCCCGAAAAAGTACACTCCCAGTATCAGTGCCATCTCGTTCACATTGGTCAGTATCTCTATCTGCTTTTGTATCCTTGCATGATTCTCTTTTGTCTTAACAATGTAGAGAACAAGATTGACCAGCCCAATGATCAGCCCCATCCCCAGGAATCCGTAACTTGCCGTGATGACCGAAACATGTATCGTCAACCAGTAAGATTTAAGTACCGGCACAAGGTTCGTTATCTCCGGATTCATCCAGCTCAGGTGCGCAACAAAAAGCGTAAGTGCGGAGAGGATAGCTGCCGAGGCCAGTGCAAACGGAGTGTTACGCACAAAGACAAGCCCGGCAAGCATTGCCGCCCACGCAATGTATATCATCGATTCGTAACCGTTGCTCCACGGTGCATGTCCCGATATGTACCACCTAACTCCAAGACCTGCGGTGTGAAACACAAAACCTGCCAAAAGTATCCAGGTTGCAATACGGATACCAATGCTGCCCTTGTTCTCCTGCTTTAGTATCTTTACAAAAAGCATGATCAGCAGAACAAA
>JALVJU010000143.1 GCA_027034005.1 Marinilabiliaceae bacterium | reverse complement strand
CTAAAATAATAGCAAATATGTTTGTTGTTCGAAGAGGAACCGTATGAGATTTTCGTATTTTCATCACCGTCACCATAGCCAAGTTGCGCCTTGCCACTTGACCAACCGTTATCGTTGAACGAAACTTTTCTCCATGAAGTCCCCTGATTACTTCCGTCGTCCAGGTATTTCCAAAATGATCCTTTAGGGATAAGCACCTGTGAAAAGACAAAATGAATTGTCAATAAAAAAAATAGAGTAAGGATTGCTTTTTTCATTTTTATTATATTAAGGGAGTTTATATTCAATAACATAATAATACTTTTATTTTATCCAAGGTAACGTTTAGTATATGCGTAGTGCGATTTTTTTACATTATCTGTCCTTTTTTTCAGTTGAAGTTTTTAAAATTGTTAAAGAGCGGTTCTGTTAATTTCCTTTTTAACTATGTAATGATTTATAACTGCAAACAATAATAGCATACTCCCGGTGTAATAAGCACAATAATAAATATTGTCAGTCACAATAAAACCAAATATACTCCCACCAACAACCAATAAAAGGGCTAATATCCAATATGTTTTCAATTTATATGCAAAAACAAAAGGTAAATAATGAGCTCCAACAATTATTGTCAATGCAGGGAAAAACAAATTTACATTTTCCTTTGTAAACAGAAAAATTAATGGGAAAGAAAAAGGTATTATTAGACCTATTTGAGTGAATAGTAAATTAAGAGGATTTTCTTTTCTTATTTTAGGTCGTTTCAAAATTTTTTGAAGTAATTGACTTATTGGATAAAATAAAGTCCCGCTAATGATAATTAACAGTATTGCTATTTTGAATGAAACAAAATCCCAAAGAACTCCGGCTAATATCCAAAAAAATCCTTCAATTAGTAATATTGAAAATCCTCCTAAATATGATTGTCTTATTTCATTATGATAATCCATTTATTTCCTTTTTAATGTTACACAACGGTTTGCATATGGTGTGTTTGGTACCTGCCCGCCGGCAAGGCAGGGGTGTACCGGCTGTCAATTAACCGTAAGCTGCCCACTCGATTACCAAACGTAATTCTTATTTAGGTATTCCATTCCATATTTCAATATCATCAATCCATTGATATTTTGGATTAGCGTCTCCATATATTTGTGTCAAAATTATGAAATCAATCGGGTTGGAATTTCGAGTAGTCGGTCCGTAATGGTCTCCTATTATTTGTCCGTTTATTTTCCACAATGCCCTACCGCCATCACCTTCGCTCCAATGCCAATAAAACTCTGTCATAAACCATTTATTGATTGGAATAGGCACGGTTTTATTATCAATTTCCCAAATAGAAGTTCCAGGGTCTTTGTCGCCTTGCCAATGCCAGTAAGGAATACCGTCTTCATCTGTATATATAAATGCGATAAGTCTAAATCCGCGACCGTCTGCATAATCTTTGGTCTTATATTCAAAAATTACTCTATACATGTCCGATTGAAATAAACTTGCACTATCCATCTTCATCCAATACTTAATATACAAATCCTTTGTTCGTTCCTGAATATTAAGAATTTCATATGGGCATTGTGTTATATTTGTCTCATAGTGTTCTATATTATAGAGCACTTTTGTAGAATCTCCATTATGCCCAATTACGGTTTGTATTTCATTTTCAAGAGCTTGAAAATTATCGTCATCGATAAAATGTAGACCGCCGGTGTTTGCTCCAAGCAAATTTATCGGCCAACTAAAGCCCGTTTCCAAATCTGTTCCGTTAATCAGCTGGTATCTTCCTATTGGCGTATCATCATTCGGTTCTTCAAGATACACGCCGTCTTCAAATCCTGATTTAAACAAAAGTGTTGGGTTTTCAGGTATTTTATCTAGAGGTTCTTTTTTACATGAAAATAATATCATAATAATTGTTAATAAAATAAGTAGCCTTTTCAGGTTATTTATTTAATTCGGTTATTGCAAACTCCAGTATAGCAATTGGCTTGTCTGATAATGCTGTTAATTGGGGATAAATATCATTTAATATTTCTGAAAATTCCTGATAATCTTCATCGCTCTCTTGAGGGCCGTATACACTTACCCCAAGCCAATTAATATAGTTGTCTCCCGGATAATAATTTTCTACATTATTCCAATCAACATCGGGTTCACTATAAGCATTAACGTGAAAAAACCAAGTAATATTGTTTACTCCATTCATATTACAGATGTCAATTATATGACGATAAGCATCTCTAAACCTTTCCGCACCGTCATAAAGAACCGGATCGCCATAATTTGTTTTTTCGCCTGCCCCATTATATTTTCCATTCCAAGGAAACCAATCACCATTTACTTCGGTACCAAATTCTACTAATAGGGGAATATTTGTGTTTTTTGCATCAATAGCCCATTGTGTAAGTTCGGTATCATAGTCTCCATCTATTATTTTTTGCATTGTATAATTGGGGTCGGGACCACCTCCATCAAAATTTGTTCGAGGCATCATTCTGATAAATGGCAATTTCCCTGTATTGATAATTTCATTTACTTCTGTTGTCGGGAAATGAATATTATCGTACCAATTATTTGAAAAATAAGCCCAAACAATTTTTTTGTTTACAAGTGTTTCAAAACTACTTATTCGTTCAGCAGTTACAATATCTTCAGTGCCACCAAAATCGGGATATGCCGAATGATAAATTCCAAGAGCAGGTTCTACCAGTTTAGTATTATTAATATTTGCAGTTGTTGTAAATGTTGAAGAACTTACGCCATTTTTATAAGTAGTCAAACTCTCCGGTGAAGAATTTACTTTTAACAAAGAATTATCAAAATTTTCGTGCCACCAAGAAATTGCTTTAATTTTTGGATAATCGTCACTTTCAAGATTTAGAAATGCTTTTTCAATCCATTTGGCTTTTTTGTTTTCTTCTGTTTTCTTTTCTTTATTACAAGAAAATATCAAGGTTAATATAAATATTGCAATTGTTATTTTTCTAGTCATTTGCTGCTATTTTTATGCTTGGTAGCGGTTTATGGTATGGTATCGTTCGGGATTACGAATCGAATTCCTATCAGTTTACACCGACCTTTTTTTACGAACCACAATGGTTCGCAATCCATTGAAACCCGTATGCACTGTACGGTTCAGTATATGGCGCGTAGCGTATACTTGTCGTTAAATTTAAATCGAAGACCAATTTACAAAATCTTCTGTTGTCTTTTTCAGCCGGTGACGAAAATTAAGCTATGCGCTATATGCATTGTTGTGGTGCGTTAATTGTTCATATTTATTAGATTAACGATTACTTTTACCATCATGTCTTTTTCTTCAGGTTTACTTACAGCATTCATTAATGTTAAAGCTACTAATGCATTATCAGCAATTCTCTTTTCCCCTTCATTTGTAAAAAGTAATCCGTTTTTTTCAAGAAAATACAAAAAAATAAATGCAGCTATTCTTTTGTTTCCATCAGTGAAAGGATGGTTTTTGACGATAAGATACAATAGATTTGCCGCCTTTTCTTCTATACTTGGGTATAAGTCCTTTCCGTCAAAAGTTTGATAAATGGTGTCTATTGAACTTTTAAGGGAATTGTCTTTTTCCTGGCCAAATAATTTGCTGTTGCTGTAAGTTTTCTTTACTAATTCTATTTGATCTTTTACTTCTCTATAGGTCAGCCGATAGATAGCTTTACCTGAGGTTTTCTCTATTTTTAAAGCCTGGTGATCATATCGGTCCAGGATTTCAAGAGCATAAGAATAGTCAGATATTATTTTTATGAGTCCTTTGCTTTCTTCATCTGTCAATTCTTTATGTTCAAGTGTGTTCCCAAGGATTTTAATTGTTTCTTTTAATTCATTGAGTTGTTCGACTTGTGTTTCTAATCTCTTTTGGTTAATGACATAACCTTTTATAAGGTAATCTTTTAAAACCTGATTTGCCCATTTCCTAAATTGAATTCCTCGTTTTGAGTTAACCCTATATCCAACGGAAATAATTGCATCAAGATTATAAAATTTTATTTGTCTTTTTACTTTTCTATTTCCTTCTTGACGAACTACCGAGTATTTCTCGGTAGTTGAAATTTCTTCTAATTCTCCTGATTTATAAATGTTCTTTAAATGAAGTCCAATTGTGTCACTGTCTTTTTCAAATAATTCAGCCATTTGTTTTTGTGAAAGCCAGACGGTTTCTTTTTCAAGTTTGACCTCTATTGAAGTTTTTCCTTCATCAGTTTTAAATATTTTAATTTCAGACTTATCCATTTGTCAAAAATACATTACTTTTTCATAATGAAGTTTTTCTTCTAATGCCCCACAACGTAAATATAAATACGATTGCATATACATTTCCTTAAAGTTACACATATTCTTTTAAAACAGAAGAGTATATGCAGGTTAAAAGTTGATACTCATCAACAGGTATCTGGTCAGAGAAATTTCATCCTGTAACAATCCTGTATGTTCGTTCGTCATACAATCAAACAATAATTGAAAACACCCATACGATGAAAAAAAGTTTAATACTATCATTTTTGTTTGTAGGCATGATTTTTCTTCCGTCAGGCCTTAATGCGCAGAATAAACAGAAACATAAAGGACAGGTAAAGAATATCGTATCTGTAGATGACGATGTGGACAAAACAACCGTTAAATTTCCGGGAGGGAATGTTGAGGTAAACAACTTCTCCGATACCATAACAAAGATCACCTTAGGGCACAAGCGGTTTGAGGTGATAGAGGGAAACACCAAAACGCGTTTGAGAATGGTGAGGATACCCATTGATAGGTTCAAGGGTCATTTCATGGGGGTGGATTTGGGCTTTAACGGTTACATGGCTCCCGGCTTCACAACAGAACTGCCGCCGGAAGATCAGTTCATGGGCCTTCACTACGGCAAGTCAATGTCGGTTGGGCTAAATTTTCTGCAGTACAGCATCCCGTTCCAAAGGAACAGAAACACTATCGGAGCAGTTCTTGGCGCCAGCTGGACTTTTTACAACTACCGTACTGACAGCAAATATGTCATAGAACTGGATGATGACGGCAACACCATTGGCAGACCTGAAGAGGCCAGGAACATAACAAAGAACAAACTTACTACAAGTTATATAACCATACCGCTTCTTTTCGAATTTCAGATACCGGTGAACAAGGACATAAACAGGTTTTTCATATCGTTCGGCCCGTATGCAGGATTCCTGGTGAAGGCCCATACAAAAGTCGTTTACGAAGATAATGGCAGCAGATCAAAAGAGAAGTACAAGGGAGATCTGAACGTAAATCCGTTCAAATACGGTACGATGATCCGATTTGGTTACCGCTGGATAAAGTTCTATGCTGTTTACGATCTTTCAACTCTTTACATGAAAGGTAAGGGGCCTGAGTTATATCCGTATTCAATAGGACTGACCCTTGTGAATTTTTAACCGTAACAATTACGGTAAAGACATAAAAAACCGAAGATGAAAGCAACCCCCAAAATAGGGTTTACAAAAGAACGAAACCCCGGTAACTGGGATTTGCATCTCATAAGTTACCTAGTGATACTGCTTTTTCTATTCATCGTAGTACCGGTACAGGGCCAAAACAGTGTTAAGGATAAATACGACAGTTCTTATGAATTGAAGGACGGATATTTTAAGGTGAGAAAAGGAAGGCTGTACGGAGTGATATCGAAGGACGGGGTTATCCTTATCCCTGTTGAGTATAATCAAATATGGGACCTTGGTAAAGATAACATACTGAAGGTGCTGAAAGGACGGAAGATCGGCCTTTACACCCTCGACGGAGTGAATATTGCACCGGCAGAATACGATCAAATATGGGGTTTTGAGGACGGGCTGGCCAAAGTGATGAAAAACGGTAAGATAGGTTTCATTGACACTACGGGCCGTGAAGTGATACCTGCTATTTACGGTCAGATATGGAGTTTTGAGAACGGCAGGGCACGTGTGTTGAAAAACGGCAAAGTGGGATATGTTGACAAGAGTGGCCGGGAAATAATCCCGCCTGTTTACGATCAGATATGGTCATTTGAAGACGGCAAGGCACGTGTGCTGAAAAACGGAAAGATAGGTTACATAGATGAAAACGGGAACCAGATCATACCGTCTGTTTACCAGATGATATGGGAGTTCCACGACGGCAGGGCAAAAGTGTTCAAGAACGGTAAGTTCGGATTCATTGATGAGAGCGGCCGTGAGATAATCCCGCCTATCTATGATAATATTTGGGATTTTGAGGGTGACAGGGCAAAGATATACAAAAACGGGAAGTTCGGCTACATCGATAAGAACGGAACAGAGATCATACCTCCTGTTTACACAAAGATATGGCCTTTCGAGGACGGGCAGGCCAAAGTTTACCAAAACGGTAAGTTCGGCATGATAGACGAGAACGGGAATGTCATTATCGAACCTAAATATGATATGCTGGGGGATTTTGAGAACGGACAAGTAGCAGCAGTTCTTAACAATAAAAAAGTTGTCCTTGACAGGTCGGGGAATGTGATTGAGGGAAATGCTTCACCGGAAGCTGTTTCCGTAAATGAAATTAAAGCTATCTCAGATTCGGTAAATGCAGAAACCGGAGTGAGGGTAATCACTCTGAATGATTCGATATTCAACGATTCAACAGTAGTCCGCATCTGGAGCGACCGGGTAGAGATAGTTTCGAAAAAAAGTAGTAACGATCATGGTGAACATACTTACGTTTCTTACAGTAAAACTAAGAGGTTTAAAAGCCGGCGTTTTAAGGGGCACTGGGCAGGGCTGAATGTTGGGTATAACAACCTTCTCACCTCAACGGGATCGTTTGAATACCCGGATGAATACATGTTCATGGAGATGAATGCAGGGAAATCGGTAGGAGTGGCTGCTAACCCCTGGCAGCAAAGTATAAAGCTGCAGCGCCGAGGAAATATCGGGCTTGTAACAGGGGTCGGCGTGGAGTGGAACAACTACCGTTTCGACAGTCAGTATGTACTTACCCGCGATGAAGATACAGGGAATACAACATATTATACGGATACTGACCAGATAAAAAGGAACAAACTGACGACCATTTACTTGAATGTCCCGCTCCTTCTCGAATTTCAGGTACCGACAGGAAGAGAGCGGTATCCGTTCTACATCTCCGGAGGGGCTATTGGCGGACTACGGCTTGGCTCGCATACAAAGATAGTGTATACCGATGATGCCAAGCAGAAAAACAAAGATCATTTTAATCTTACCCGGTGGCGATACGGGATAACTGCCCGCATGGGTTACAGGGCGATTAACCTTTTTGCCGATTACTACTTTTCTCCCATTTTCGAAAAAGACAAAGGCCCGGATTTGTACCAGGTATCCGCAGGAATATTCATCTATCTGGACTACTAAAATACTGGGGGAGCGACTCGCTCAATGAGTTACAGGGAGTGCGACTTCAAGTCGCGCCCCCAGTACACCCTCAATAAAATTTAATTATCCACAAAATCCTTATTCCCGAAAATTGCCAGGCCTCCAAGGGCCGTTTCACGGTATAGGCTCGGCAGGTCTTTACCTGTTTCTTTCATGACCTTTGTGACCACATCGAAACCGATAAAATGTTTTCCGTCGGAAAGGAGAGAGTACCGTGCAGAGTCGAAAGCCCTGGCGGCAGCATGTACATTACGTTCGATACAGGGGATCTGCACAAGCCCGTTGATGGGATCGCATGTCAATCCCAGGTGGTGCTCAAGCCCCATTTCGGCAGCATATTCGATCTGTGCCGGAGACCCACCTGCAAGTTGTGCCGCAGCTGCCGCTGCCATAGCACATGCCGTCCCTACCTCACCCTGACATCCCACTTCGGCACCGGAGATTGAGGCATTGTACTTCACCACATTGCTTATAAGCCCTGCTGTTGCCAGTGCCCTGATTATGTGTTCATCACTAAGCCCATATTGCTCCTGGGTGATCTTCAGCACCGCTGGCAGGATACCTGATGAACCGCAGGTAGGGGCGGTTACCACAACGCCTCCCGAGGCATTCTCTTCCGACACGGCCAGGGCATAGGCGAAGATGCGGCTCATGGTTGCCGAATGGTCTTTCAGGCTTTTGGATTTAATGTAGTACGATGCCGCTTTGCGCTGTAGCTTTAATCCGCCGGGGATAAGCCCTTCTTTTTCAAGTCCTCTTTTTATGGCATCCTGCATAGTATGCCAAACATCGGAAAGATAATTTTTTATTTCCTCTCCTTCAGTTTCGAAAACCAGTTCCCAGAATGTATTACCTGTATCTTTGTAATATGTCAAAATGTCGTGCATGTTTTTCTGGCGGTATATCATTTCAGGCGAAGCATCTTTTTCCGAGTCATCAACTATTTTTCCTCCTCCCACACTGTACACAAGCCATTTGTCGGGATCATGTCCTTTATCCATAACTTCAAATTCCATTGCATTTGGATGGAAAGCTTTCTTTTCATCTTTCTTCCATATCACTTCAACACCTGCAGGGCTTAAAGCATCTTCTACTGCCATATCGGTAAGGTGTCCTTTCCCCGTGAGAGCGAGACTTCCGAAAAGTGTGACCTTAAAATTTTTCACGTCCGGATGTCTTTCCCTGTATCTTTTTGCTGCCAGCGACGGCCCCATTGTATGACTGCTCGACGGGCCCCGTCCTATCCTGAAAATCTCTTTTATCGATTCCATGTTAGTTCCGGTATATTTTTGAGTTTGTTTAAAGTAAACAATTTTAAAATAAATGAACCAATTAATATCCGGATAAAACAATATTCATGGCTTTTTGTTATAAAATTCAATAACTTGCATTTAATCCCCTAAAAATAATATTTCATGAAAAAGTCACTCCTGGCTGTTGTTTTTATTTTAAACTCAGTCTTTCTGTTTAGTCAAAAGGATTCTCTTGTATTTTTTAACAATAACATAATAGTGGGTGAGATAAAATCAATGGACAAGGGCGTCCTGGTACTTGAAACTGACTACAGTGATGCAGATTTCAAGATCGAAATTGAGAAGATAAAAGAGTTATACACAGAATCATCTGTTGTAATAACACTTGAAGACGGGACCAGATTGGACGGACCTCTTAATTCTATTGGGGACGGCAAACTTGTGATAAAGACGGCTGATGGTGATGTAATAATTAACAATATAAATGACATTGTGGGAATCAGGGCTGTGGACAAAACCTTTGGCGACAGGCTGAGTGCATCTATAGATATTGGTTTTGACATAACAAGGGCAAACAACTTCAGGCAGTTCAATTCACGAAGTAGTATAGGTTATCTGGCAAAGAAATGGTCCCTGGATGCATACTACAACACCATACTGTCGAATCAGGATGATGCCGATTCCATTAAAAGGATAGAATCAGGTTTACAGTACAAACAGCTCTTACCTAAAGACTGGTACCTGCCGGCCTCTTTGGATTTCCTTTCAAATACGGAACAGAAACTGCGGCTCAGGACCTCATTCAGGCTTGGTGCCGGTAACTACATTATACATAGCAACAGTGTTTATTGGGCGTTTACGGCAGGGTTGAACCTCAACGATGAAAAATATTCCCATGAGGGAGATAACCGTACCAGTATGGAAGGTTTTTTAGGAACGGAGTTTAACATGTTCGATGTGGGGGATTTGAATTTGCTGACAAAAATTTATGTATATCCGAGTTTTACAGAGGGGGGGCGTTGGCGTTCGGATCTCAACTTAGATTTGAAGTATGACCTCCCGCTGGATTTTTATGTTTCTCTTGGTGTAACGGTCAACGTAGACAACCGTCCGGTAGAGGATTCACACAAACTTGATTACATCTTACACAGCGGTTTCGGCTGGGAGTGGTAACAGACAGGCCTAGTTTATTTGGTAAATGTCTCACCAATGCGGAAATATATCCCCCAGTCATCTTGACCGATAGCGGCATCCACACCGATATTGATCTTTCGTTTGGGTATGGCCATGAACCTAAGCCCTGCTCCGGCCATGGGAAGTATCCCGCTGTAGTTGGTCCCTTTAAAGTCATCAGTGGCAAGTGCAATACCCGTAAATGCCACCATGCCCCATTTTTTGTAGAAGTTCCGGCGATACTCTGTTTGCAGGTCATACACCTGATTTGCCCTGTGCTTACCGTTGGTATATCCCCGGATATCATCCCGTCCCACAACATTCTTCCCTGAAAAAGGAACAGAATCCCCAACTGATACCATTCCATAAATTCGTCCGAGGATGACAGACCTTTTCCCAAGGCTGAAATATTTGTTGTAATCAATGTTTATTCGTGAATAAGTTGTTGTTGACCCCAGTGCCTCGAGGAACGACATCGTCCTGATACGGCCATTCATGCCGTGATGCGGATTAAAGATATTGTCACGATTATCAAACTCACCGGCAATACCAAACCCGAAAAGGCTGAGTTCTTCATCGGGAAAAAAGTCTGCATCAAATTCCGTATGTGTTTTTGAATAAACCGAGCGAAGGCCCAGATAAAAATTGTTAACAACTTTTCGGGTTCCTTCGGCAAACAGAAAAAACATTCTTGTCTGATAGTCGATAAACTCGCCATTATCATCTTCTGCCCATGTTACGGGAATATCGGGAGGCAGTTCATAAAATGTCTGGAACCGGATATCACCGTAGCCTAAACCTACTTTCATACGCCAAGCATCCTCCTTAAAGTATAAACGGCTGAACATTCCAGTAAAAAAAGTTTTATTTGTGAATATGTTTCCTATGAATGCCACACTGGAAGCAGGGGAGATGGTGTCTTTACCGTTAATATCGAAATAGGCATTGGCCATTACTCCGAATTGCCCTCCAAAAGAAGGGTTGTACATTATAATCGGCATAAATGCATAATTCACATTTTTGTCTTTACCGTCCTTTTTCTCTGCCGGTTTTTTCTGGCCGGTCACAGAAAAAGAAATTATGAACAGAAATAAAAAGGAAAAGTATTTCATAGCCTGAAATAGAATAGTTAGATTAAAAATGTTATTTCTAAAACCATCAATACTCCAAAAAATTTTTCAAATAATTGTTTTTAGAGTTTTTAATGTGATCGACATTGCCGGAATCCTCTATTTTGCCGTTGTTCAGAACAACAACATTGTTGGCGATGGCAAATGCCTCACGGTGATCGTGTGTAACGTAAATTATTGTCACATTGAATGATGTCTTCAGGTCTTTGATGTGCTGTAGTATTTTTCGATTCAAGGTGACGTCCAGGTTCGAGAGGGGTTCGTCCATCAACAAAACATCTGGCTCCAGAACAAGCGAGCGGGAAATGGCGACAAGTTGCTTTTGCCCTCCGGACAACTGATGCGGATATTTGCCTGCAAGGTCTGCAATGCTAAAATGATCCAGCATCTTTCTTACCCGTTCTTTTGTGTCGGGAACTTTTCGCTCTTCCAGGCCGAAAGCAATATTTTTGTAAACAGTGAAATGCGGCCACAACGCAAGGTCCTGAAAGATGAAACCCACATTCCTTTTGTGCGGGGGAACAATGTTCTTCCCATCTTCCGACAGGACGATATCATTTAGTACGACACGGCCTTTGCCGGGAACTTCAAGGCCTGCGATCAGGCGTAATATGGTCGTCTTGCCGCAGCCGGAACTGCCAAGCAGGCAGCTTATTTCACCCTGATTTAAGGAGAGTGAAAATCCATCCAGGACCTTTTTGTCAGGATAGGAAAAGGATATGTTTTCTAGTTCGATCATTTATCAGTTATTCTTGAGGGATTTTTATAAGCTTTTTCCCGGTCACATAAAATCCCCCTATCAATATCAAAGTAACAGAAAAAACTATTAATGTCATAGAACTGGTCAGCGCCTGTGGAGCATTGGCCATGATGGTATAAACCTTGATCGGCATTATTTCTGTACCGGGAGGATAGACCATGATGGTGGTCCCAAGCTCACCAAGATTGAAAATAAAACTTATAATGAATGCCCCAAACAGTGCAGGAGAGATGTGGGGCAATAGTATTTTACGTATTCTTGAAGATTTTGATATTCCTGCGATCTGAGCGGCCTCATCCAGGGAAAGGGGAACCTGGCGTATGGCATTCGCTATCAGTTTTGTTGATATGAAAGTATATTTCCCCGTGTACCCGATAAGTATGATTGCATATGAGGAATAAATGAAATTAAAGAAGGGTTGATTGTAGAATTTTATCAGACTGATGCCAAGAATGATGGATGGTGTTGCAAAGGCAATGAGCAGGATCAGATCGAATAAATTTGCTTTTCCTGTTCCCCGCACAGAACTGTAAGCTGCCGTGAGCCCGATGAAAAGAGTTATGGCGGTGCCGGTGAGTGATAGCCAGAAAGAGGTTGCAAAAGTGGGTTTTAACAGTTCAAAAGCTTTAACTATCTGTGATGTGCCGCCGTTGAATGCCTGAACAAAAAGTACTAAAAATGGCAGAACCACAGAGATCGTTATCCATAAGATAAGTGCCGAAAGGAAAAGCGGTTCGTATTTTTTATTGTGGTAAGTGCGGGTTTTTGTTCCTTTACTGCCAATGGAAAAGAAAGGGGCTTCGGAAAGATAATTTTTTTCTCCAAGTAGAAGTAGGATGCAGATAATGATCAAAAGTGAAGACTGTAAAACGGCGAGTGCATGATTGTAAAAGGCCGAGAACTGGGCGAAGATCTCTGTCGTGAAAACCTTTACTCCAAAGAACGCCGGAACAGAGAATTCGGAAATGCTGAAAATGAAGATCAAAACAAAAGAACTGAGCAGGGCAGGTTTTATCAAAGGAAGTATAATTCTTGTGAAAACCCTGCCGAAACGGGATATCATCAAAGCACTTTCTTCTATCTGTGAATCAATGTTCATCAGGGCATTCCCGGTTATGAGGACAGCAAGGGGAGCGTAGATGGTTGTTAGAACCAGTACTAAGCCCGATACCGAAGTGATGAACTGCGTCTCCCCCAAAAGCATGAAAAAGAGGTCTTTCCATGCAACTGCAAGTATGTATGGCGAAAGGAACAGCGGGATAAGCAAAACGATCTTAAAAAAGCTGCCGTACTTTATGTGCATTTTGTAAAGCAGGAAACCCAGGAATGTTCCTGTAAGAGTTGACAGCAGTGCCACAGCCAGGGCAATACTACCGCTTTTTAAAAGGAGCAGGAAGGTCACGGCATCTAACTGGTCAAAGTTACTCAGGAATTTTTCGCAGCCCGTGAAGGTTAAAATAAAAGTGTAGATGAGAGGTACGAACACAAAAAATACAAAAGCCCACTTGACCACAGCCGGCAATGAGAAATGCAAAAAGCTTGTTCTATATTTTTTGGTCATTGAAGCAGTTTTAAAAAGAGAGCCCCTTTTCTCAATTTGTGAAGACAAAACCCGAGAGTGAAGAGGCTTTATCCTTAATCTTTCCGGAGAGATTAGTTCTCAACCCACTTTTTTAGGTATCCCTGTATCTCTTCAAGTTTTTGAGCTGTTTTTTCATAATCGATATGCATCGGTATTATGTTATCGAGCGATGGCACTCCCGCCGGAACTTTCACTCCTTTATGCAACGGCATCTGGGCACACGAAGTGGCCAGCTTTGCTTCTGTGCTGCGGCTCAGAAGGTAATCCATAAGCTTTTTGCCGTTTTTGGAATTTGGAGAACCTTTGATCAGGCAAACGGTATTTGGCATCACAAGGGTTCCCAGACTGTCTTTCTGGTCAAGGAAGACGATCCCCACATTTGCCCCCTCTTTCATGGCCTCATTGGCATCGTCGGTATCGGTAAGCCCGCAGGCTACTTCCCCGCTTGCCACGCGTTTTTTTACATCTCCGTTGCTCGTGGCGATGATAATATCATTGTTTTTAAGGTTGGTCAAAAACTGTTTTGCCTTCTCGTCACCGAGAGCGGAGAATATTGCAGAGATATGAAAAGTAGTGGTCCCGAACAGGGGATTGGCGATGGTAACTTTGCCTTTGAACGGCTCTTTTGTAAGGTCGAATATGGATTGAGGAACACTGTCGGGCAAAAGGCTCTTGTTGTAGATCAGTACCCGTGCCCTTGCCGAAAAACCTGTCCATTGGTGTTGAGGATCTTTGTATGCACCGGGTATGTCTTTGGCAGCAGGAGACTCATAAGGTGTTGTGATGCCCTTGTTCTTCAGAACGATAGTTCTTACAGGGTCGCCGCTCCAGAAAACGTCACACTGTGGATTGTTCTTTTCTGCGATCAGGCGGTTAAGGACACCTGTAGATTTTGTCTCTTCTGTGTCATAAACCGCTTTAACTGTGATGCCTGTTTCTTTCTCAAAATCTTTAAGAACAGGTTCTGAAAAAACCTGGTCAACGCTGGTGTAAACAACTACTTCATTCGATTTGCCTGTGCATGATACAAGCAGCACAATGAATAAAGAATACACTAAAAATCTTATTGCTTTCATATCTGTCAGATTTTTGTCTTAAAGATGTAAAATTAGCTGTTTTGTAGCAAGAATAATTATTGATAAGCTATAATTTTTTAGGCATCTAACCCATATAGGTGAATTATTTTCTTTAAATTTAAGACTAATTTTAAGTTAATTAATCCAATATTGTCATGTCCGGTAATCTAATTGAAGATCTTAAAGCAGAACATGTAAGGATCGCAAAAACGCTTAATGAGGTCGTTCTTCTCGGCATTAGTAGTCAGGAGGGACAAGAAAAACTAATGAATGCGAAGAACATGCTTCTTCAGCATTTAAACAAAGAGGATACCTTTTTGTATCCGAAACTTGAGCAAGCAGCAAAAGAGGATAGTAATATAAGACGCACACTTGATTCCTTTGCAAAGGATATGGAGGGTATATCTAAGGCTGCGCTGGATTTTTTCTCAAAATATGAAGGCGGAGGAAAAGGGCTTGAGTTTGTTAAAGATTTCGGACATCTCTTTTCGGTATTATCAATGCGGATTCGCAGGGAAGAGACACATCTTTATAAAGTGTATGAGCAGCTTCATCAGGAAGATTAAATAAAAAACCCGGCTTTTGCCGGGTTTTTGTTTAAAAGGAGATCAACTTATTTTTTAAGTAATTTCTTTACCTGATTTGCTACATTTTCAGGGGTGAACCCGAATTTTTCATCAAGCACTTTGTAAGGTGCCGATGCTCCGAAATGGTCAAGGCCCCACACACTGCCGTTCTGCCCTACAAGTCCTTCAAGGGTGACAGGCAGGCCTGCCGTTAACCCGAATACGGGCACTCCGTCAGGCAGGAGCTCTTTCTGATAACTCTCAGGCTGATTTCTGAACAAGCCTTCAGATGGAACAGAAACTATCTGGCATTTGATGCCCTCTTCTTTCAGGAGCTTGGCCCCGTCTACAAGAGAACTGACTTCTGAGCCTGAAGCAACCATTACCACATCAACATTGTCTGCATCCTTTTGAACTATGTAAGCACCTTTCTTAACCTGAAGGGCTTGCTCATAGCTGCTGCCGGGAAGATTTGTGATATTTTGTCTTGAAAGAATCAGAGCAGTAGGAGTTTTAACATTCTCCATGGCTATCTGCCATGCAACGGTTGTCTCTTCTGCATCGGCCGGACGGAGGACAGTTACGCTGTTGTCACCGCTGTGGTTTTTCAGCTTTTCCATCAGGCGGATCTGAGCTTCCTGCTCTACCGGCTGGTGAGTAGGGCCATCCTCTCCCACACGGAAAGCATCATGTGTCCAGAT
>JALVJU010000142.1 GCA_027034005.1 Marinilabiliaceae bacterium | reverse complement strand
TAAGTTTTTGTGATGGCTCCTCTGCAACCTCATCTTTTCAAAAAACCTTAGTACAGTACTATTCTATCCTTAAATCAATGCCAAACCTTATTACCTTATCACCATTGATCTTTCCGGAGTTTTGATAGCAATATCCATTCACCCTGTAAGTTCATCAAACGCGGGAATGGCTTTCAGCATCCTGTAGCTCCCCTCTTCCCTGTTCAGTTTAGCACAGTAATGTTTTATCCCGTTCGATATCAACAGATACTCAACGCCAAGATTCAGATTGTATCTTGCCGCCTGCCCGAACACAGCATTGTCAACCTTTACATCCGGGGCCTTGCACTCAACTATCATCACAGGCATGCCTTTGCGGTTGTGCACCACGATATCAGCCCTCTGATTCAACCCGTTTATTTTAACAAGTGATTCCACAGCGATCAAACCGGGAGAATAATCCAGGTAACCCGTAAAGTAATGGATGATATGCTGGCGCACCCACTCTTCCGGCGTCAACACGACATATCTTTTACGAATGATGTCAAAAACAAATTTCTTTTTATCCTCCGTCCTGTACTTTAAATTTGCCGGTGGCAGATTCAACTTCAGCATAAACCTTGATTAAAATATGAGTTACCCATAATCAGCAAATGATTAAAACATAAAAAATCAGATCACTTGCGGATGTAAGGAGTTAAAAGTAAAAATAATTAAGCTTAAAATCACAAGAAAAAGTTACTTTAGCAAAACAAAAAAACAGTAACAACGTGAAAACAAAAGAAGAGATAGTTCAGAACTGGTTGCCGAGATATACCGGGCGCAAATTAGAAGATTTTTCAAAATACATTTTACTTACAAATTTCAACCAGTACATACAGCTTTTTTCGGAGTGGTTCAATGCTCCCATCGTCAACAGCAACATGCCCAATTGCAGCGCTGAAGGCATTACTATCATCAATTTTGGCATGGGAAGCCCCAATGCTGCCACCATCATGGACCTTTTGAGCGCCATTGATCCCAAGGCTGTGCTTTTTCTCGGAAAGTGCGGCGGACTGAAAAAGAAAAATAAACTGGGCGATCTGATACTGCCGATAGCTGCCATCAGGAGCGACGGTACCTCGAACGACTACCTGCCGCCCGAGATACCGGCCCTGCCCGCGTTCAGCCTTCAGCGGGCCGTGTCGTCCACAATACGGGATTACGGAAGAAACTACTGGACAGGCACCGTTTATACTACAAACAGGCGTGTGTGGGAATACGACGAGCGCTTCAAAAAGTATCTGGAGAAGACACGTGCCATGGCCATCGATATGGAAACGGCCACCATCTTCACTGTCGGCTTCGCCAATGAGATACCCACCGGCGCCCTCCTGCTCGTCTCCGACCAGCCGATGATAGCCGACGGAATAAAGACAACACAAAGTGACAAACTGGTAAATGAAAAATTCGTTGAAACACATCTGAAAGTAGGCATCAAATCACTTCAAGAGTTGATAAACGAAGGTAAATCAGTAAAACATCTAATTTTTTAAAACAATCTTTCACCTATGACCTTTGAACAGATCATAAAGGATTTAAAGGCAAAAAAATACGCGCCCATATATTTTCTCATGGGGGACGAATCATACTACATTGATGAGGTCACAAACTACATTGCCGACAATGTGCTCACCCAAGAGGAGAAGGCGTTCAACCAAACGGTAATCTACGGTAAGGATTCCGATATAACCAGTGTAATTCTTGCTGCCCGCCGCTACCCGATGATGGCACAGCATCAGGTGATAATCGTAAAAGAAGCACAGAATTTCAAGGATATTGAAAAGCTTGCGGTGTATGCAGAAAACCCGCTGTCATCCACTATCCTTGTTGTAAATTACAGGTACAAGACCATTGACAAGAGGAAAAAACTTTTTAAGGCAATACACAAGAACGGGATAGTATTTGAATCAAAAAAGCTTTACGACAACCAGGTAGGAACCTGGCTCACGGCATACCTGAAAGGCAAAGGCTTTAACATAGACCCTACGGCCTCACAGATACTTGTGGAGTATCTGGGCAATGACCTTTCAAAGATCGCCCATGAGATTGACAAGCTCCGTATCGCGATTGGAGCGGACAAAAAAACGATAACCATTGACGATATCGAGAAGAATATCGGAATCAGCAAGGAGTACAACAATTTTGAGCTAAACAAAGCCATTCTGCAAAAGAATGTAGTGAAGGCCAACAGGATCATCCGGTCGTTTGCAAAAAACCCGAAAGACAATCCCATACAGGTAACAATTGCCACACTGTTCGGATATTTCCAGAAACTGATAGCATACCATTACCTGCCCGATAAGTCGAAAATGGCAGTGGCATCGGCGCTTAAGATAAATCCGTATTTCGTCACCGATTACACCACCGGAGCAAGAAATTACTCTGCAAGAAAAGTAGTTCAGGTGATAAGTCTCCTGCGCGATTACGACATGAGATCGAAAGGGTATAACTCCAATGTATCAGACAACGGAGAATTACTGAAAGAACTGATCTTTAAAATAATGCACTGAAAAAAATGAGGATTTGATAAATTGAGGAACTGACAAACTGAGGAATTGATAAGAATTTTTCATCAATCATTTTCAATTCATCAGTTACTCAACTCCTCGATTACTCAATTATTCGATTACTAAAAAAACAAAAGACATGACCATAGTAACAGTTTTAATCATAGCAATATCAGTGATCAGCATAGCGGGCTTTAACCAGCCGGAACTGATCGACAAATTCAAATTTGATGCCTATCGGATAGTCCGCCGCAAAGAGTACTACCGTCTGTTCACGCACGGTTTCTTCCACGGCGGATGGATGCACCTGCTTATCAACATGTTCGTCCTATACTCATTCGGGGATGCAATACTTTACTACTTCAGGGCTTCGATACACTGGAACAGCAACCTTTTGTTCCTCATCTTCTTCCTGTCGGCCCTGATAATATCAAGTCTTTACTCCCTTTACAAGGAAAAAGACAATCCGTACTACAGTGCCATAGGTGCTTCCGGAGCAGTTTCAGGAGCTATCTTTATCACAATTTTATATGCCCCCTGGCAGATCATTTACCTTTACTTCATTCCGGTTCCGGGAATACTGCTCGGGCTGGGTTATCTCATCTACTCGCGGGTGATGAGTGAAAAGAATACCGACAACGTAGGACACGATGCTCATTTCTGGGGAGCCGTATACGGATTTGTTTTTCCTATTCTGTTCAACCCGGCACTGCTGCCTCATTTTTTCAGGGCTTTAGTCAGTTTTAATTTCTGATAACAATGCCGAACAAAGCTGTTTTCCTGGACCGCGACGGGGTGATCAACAACGACGAAGGCCATTACTACATTTACAGGCCCGAAGATTTTATCCTTAACAAAGGCATCATCGAAGGGCTAAAAATGCTGAAGGATTCAGGCTTCATGCTGATCATCGTTTCCAATCAGGGTGGAGTGGCCAAAGGCATCTACACCGAAGAAGACGTAAAAAGGGTACATGAAAAAATGCAGGATGATCTCGCAGGGTACACATTGAAACTCGATGCCGTATATTTTTGCCCTCACCATGAATCGGTTTCCGATTGCGAGTGCCGAAAGCCAAAGCCGGGAATGATCCTAAAGGCCATTCAGGAATACAGCATCGATCCCAAATCATCATACCTGATTGGAGATTCACAAAGAGATATCGAGGCCGGAAACAGGGCAGGGTTAAAACAAAGCTTTCTGATAGAAAAGAACAGCAGTATTGTTCCCGAGTGCAAACAAATAACCGAAACAAAAGGATGATACAAAAGCCATACATGATCTTAAACGGGGATTTCATCCCGGAAAACAAACCGGCACTGACCATTAAAAACCGTGCTTTCCGCTTTGGCGATGCGGCATTCGAGACCTCAAGATATCATAAGGGGATACCCCTGTTCCTGTCTGATCACTATGCCCGTTTGATAAAAGGGATGGACATCCTGAAGATGAACACCGAAAGCTTTATTTCACAGGAAAAACTCTCGGAACAAATCGTTTCTTTGATAACAAAGAACAGGATATTCAAAGATGCCAGGATCAGGTTTACGGTTTTCAGGAACAACGGCGGACTTTACACGCCTGAAACGAATGATGTTTCATACACAATAGAAGCATCACCACTTGAGGGAGAACTCTACACATACAACACAAAAGGCGTGCTCGCAGGTGTATTTGACCAATACCACAAAACTTCACAACCGCTTTTCGGGTTCAAGAATGCCAACTCGCTGATTTACATCCTTGCAGGCATTTATAAACAGGAAAACGGATTAGACGATTGCCTAATAATGAACGACAAAGGCAAAATAATCGAAGCAATATCGTCCAACCTGTTCCTGATAAAAGACAATACCGTTTTCACACCTTCACTTGCATCAGGATGCGTGGACGGAATAATGCGCAAACAGGTGATAAAAACCGCTACCAGCCTTGGCATGCAGGTTAAAGAAACGCCGGGAACATCCCTTTCAGAGCTGCTTGAAGCTGACGAAGTGTTTCTGACCAACGCCATACAGGGGATCAACCGTGTAGTTGGAATACATCAAAAACGTTACTACAGCATCACGACAAAAATAATATTCACTGCTTTACTGGACAATGTCAGGAATATGGTGAAAGAAGAGAACTCAAAGGAGTAACCCGAGGATATTAAAGAAGAATAACAAAACAGAAAAAGATCAGTTAAAACTTGGATTTTGGGGAAAGTTAGACCAGGTTTTGTACACATCTCCAAGACTCTCCATGATCTCTTTCCAGATGTTATCGATACGATACGACATGATCGTTTCATCGGGGATGGTGGATACTATCCATGACTTTTCAGCTATCTCATTCTCAAGCTGTCCGGGCGACCATCCTGAGTATCCCACAAAGAACTTTATGAATTTGCTGTTTATCTTATTGGCATTGATAAGCTTTTTCACAACCTCAAAGTCTCCTCCCCAATAGACTGTATCTGTTACTCTGATAGAATCCGGGATCAGATCTCCAAGAGTATGGATAAAATGAAGAGTATCCGACTGCACAGGGCCGCCGATAAAAAGCTCACCTTTGAAACTGTAAAGATCATCAATGATCTCATCAATGTAAAGTTCAGACGGTTTATTCAGCACAAAACCAACCGCACCATCTTTCCCGTGCTCGGTAAGGAACACTATGGAACGTCCGAAATACGGGCCCTGCAGGAAAGGCTCGGCAATGAGTATCTTGCCTTTTGCAGGTTGCAGGTCGGTTCTTTTAGCCTCAAATATATTGAATTTCAAACTCTTCATTAATCCTTTTTTGTCTTAACAAATTAACAATTTAAATTGTTTAAAAAAAATATTTTTGCACTGATTATGGCGATCATTAAAAAAAATTCCTTTATAGCATTATTTTGCTTGATGAACAGTCATGTTGATTTAACGCATTACATACTAAAAATATTGCAATAAGTCAACATTTGCTATTATTCATTAAAAAAAGATATTTTTTTCTTAGATTTGTATTTACACCAAACAAATCTAATCTGACAAATGACTTTAAACAAGATATTTGAAACATTTACTGTATCACAGCCTCAAAAGCGGTCAGGTTTAAAACATAGGCCTTTCAGCAACCTCGTTCTGATATTCTTCCTGATTTTGATAGCGGGCTGCCAGAGCGGAAGAAACATCACATACCTGAAAGACCTTAACATCAGTGAAAACGATAAAGTATTCCTGAACAAGAACATACCTTACAGGATAAAACCCAACGACATACTTTATGTAAGGGTGCTCAGCACAAATAAGGAAGTAGCTGAACTTTACAACAACAATCCCGCCCAGGGAGTTACCACCTCGCTTCGCTCAGAGGCCGACCAATACGTGAACGGATTCTCTGTTGACAAAGAGGGAAATATCGTCCTTCCAGTACTTGGCAAGCTTCATGTGGGAGGGCTAACCCTCGAAGAAGCTTACGATGTAATTCAGGACCAGGCCAATGAGTTCCTGATTAATGCAACGGTTATCGTAAGGTTGATGAATTATAAAATAACGGTTTTGGGAGAAGTGAGGCAGCCGGGTGTTTACTCCGTTTACAACAATCAAGCGACCGTGCTGGAACTTATCGGAAGGGCCGGCGATGTAACTTCTTTTGGCGATAAAAAACACATTTTGGTCATAAGGCCAACAGAAGAGGGGTCTAAAACATACGAGCTTGACCTTACCGACAAATCAATGCTTACAAACCCGGGATATTACCTTATGCCGAATGATGTGGTCTATGTCAAGCCGATAAAAGGCAAGGCTTTCAGGGTGAATCTGCCTTTATGGAGCTTGATCCTTTCATCGTTAACAACAATTATTGTACTTTTACAATACTTTGACAACAATTAAGAGGGATAGCGGAATGGAAAAGATAATGAATGACGATTTTACCCAAAGCAGTTCTGCTGATATCAAGAGGTACATTTCAAAAATGATATCCCACTGGTATTGGTTTCTGATATCATTCATTGTCATAATGGGACTGGTATTTCTATTCAACATATATTCAACCCCCACTTACAGCGCCACAACAACACTTCTGATACGCAACGACCAAAAGAATACTTTGGGCGCAGAGAGTCTCATCCAGAACTTTTCGTTCAAGATGACCAATAACATTCAGAATGAGATAGGCATCTTAAAATCGTATTCGCTGACCAAGAGAACTCTTGAAAGCTTAAAACTTGACGTAAATTATTACAAACAGATACGATGGGCCAGCAACATCTCCTTTCCATTCCTAAAACGAAGTCTTTACAAGGATTCACCGATCATCGTAACTCCCGATTCCACAGGCAACCAGACATATGATAAATATTTCAAGGTAAAAATACTTTCACGGAAAAAGTTCAGACTGATTTTTGATGCAAAACTGCCCAATAAACAGAAAGTAAGCATTGATGATGTATTCCTGTTCGGACAACCAATAAAAAGCTCATTTTTCAATTTTACCATCAAATTGTCCAACAAATACTCTCCCGATTTTGATTTTACCGGATCCGATCTTTTTACTTATGACTATTTCTTCAAATTCAACAAAGAAGCTGACCTAACCAATTACTACCGTGAGGCCCTGAGAATATCGTTCCTCTACAAGGATGCCAGCATTCTCGAGCTTAAACTCAAAGGCCAGCACCCTGATGTGATATGCGATTACCTTAACAAACTTACGGAGACCTACCTTCTTGCCGAACTGGAACAAAAAAACCAGATGGCAAACAGCACTATTGAATTCATTGACAGGCAGATCAGCGGCATATCCGATTCACTGAGAACAGCAGAGACAAACTTCCAGCAATTCAGGTCAAGCCATAACATAATCAACATCAGTGCAGAGGGCAACTACACCATGAAAAAGATGGAAGACCTTGTGAAAGAAAAAAGCAGGTATGAACGCATGGCTCAATATTATGATTACCTATTCGACTACATTGAAGGTAAAAACGACTTCAAAGATGTTATTGTCCCTTCAACTATGGGCATTGAAGACGCCATGCTTAACAGCTTGGTTACCCGCCTGAGCGACCTGCATGCCAAACGTGCACTGATACTTTTGAGCGTTCGCGAGAAAAGCCCGCAGATCAAGCAGTTGAACCGGGAGATAGAAAACACAAGGAATGCCCTCCTTGAGAATGTGCGTAACATTGTAAATTCTACCAGGATAGCCATTGAAGGGTTGGACAAGCAGATTGCCAAGGTGGAACAGGAGATGAAGATGCTTCCCAAGACCGAGCGTGAACTCATCAACTACAAGAGGAGTTTCACCCTCAACGACAATATCTACACATTCCTACTCCAAAAGCGTTCCGAAGCAGGCATAGCCCTTGCGTCAAATGTGTCTGACCACCGTGTCCTTGACAAGGCCAAACCGGAAAATACCGTCAAAGTATCACCAAACAAAAAACTTAACTATTTCATCGGGATACTGCTTAGCTTCCTGCTCCCTATCGGGTTCATATCATTTAAGGACTTCTTTAATTCCAAGATCACAGAGGAATATTCAGTTGAGGATCACACATCGATCCCGATCATAGGTTATGTGACACATCAGAAATCAGCAAAAAAAGGAACTGTTTACGATGTGCCAAAGTCGTCCGTTGCCGAAGCGTTCAGGGCCATAAGGACCAACCTCCAGTTCCTGCTCGTTGATCATGAAGAAGTGCCCGTAATAGCCGTCACATCATCCATAGCCGGCGAGGGAAAGACATTCTGTTCAACGAATATTGCAGCCATCATCTCAATGTCGAACAAAAGGACACTGGTGGTCGGAATGGACCTGAGAAAACCTCAGACACATAACCAATTCGACATATCTAATGCCAAAGGATTAAGCAACTACCTGATACATGATGCCACATTCGACGAGGTTGTTATCCCCACTCACATACCCAAACTTTATATCACTCCGGCAGGGCCTATCCCGCCAAACCCCTCCGAGCTGATAGAGACGGACAGGATGAAGAATTTCTTTACCGAGGCGAAAAAACATTTTGATGTTATCATTCTTGACACACCTCCGGTAGCCCTTGTTACCGATGCCATCATCATCTCGAAATATGCAGATACGATGATCTTTGTTATCAGGCAGAACTACACCGACAAACATGCTCTTCGATTCATTAACAACCTTTACGATCAGAAGAAACTGCCGAACCTGAGCCTTCTGATAAATGACATCCGTATCCCGCAGTATGTTGCTAACTACAACTATGCCTACGGTTACGGATACAAAAACGGATCAGGATACTACGAAGAGTAATTAAGTATTTAATGTTTAGCGAATATAGGTTAATGACAAAAATATATTTCCGGACAATTCTTATATTAATCCTTTTTTTGCCGGCTTTTACTTTCGCCGCAAATCCGCAGGACAAAAACGATAACCTTAAATTAGAACTGCCCTTTGCTCTTGTCAGCGATATCGAATATGACATAAACATTGACGTATCTAAAAAATGCCTTTCGCTGACCCCGCCTCATGTTTTCATCGATGGCATGCCGATAAAATGCCACCTTGCGGACGGCAAGATGCATTTTACACACACCTTTAAGCACAAATCCGAGATTATTGTTGTAATACATAATCAGGTACTGAAACAGCAGGTGGATCCGATACCTTTATGGCTTTCGATCCTGCCTCCGCTAATAGCCATCTTCATGGCTTTTGTGACAAAAGAGGTTTACTCCTCTCTTTTCATCGGTATCCTGTCCGGGACTGTTGTGATCTTTAAATACCAGGGCTTTAATGCTTTTGTTGCTTTTTTTAAGGGACTTTTTTCCATTGTCGATTTTTATGTACTTGAGAGTCTTTACAACAAAGACCACATCTCTGTAATAACTTTCAGTATGCTGATAGGCGGCATAGTGGCCATCATCTCTGCAAACGGAGGCATGAAAGGACTTGTCGGCAAGCTTGCGCCCTATGCCAGGAACAAGCGCAGCGGACAATTCATCACCTGGCTGCTTGGCATTTTGATCTTTTTTGATGATTATGCAAACACGCTGATCGTGGGAAATACAATGCGGCCTATCACTGACAAACTGAAGATCTCAAGGGCCAAACTTGCATATCTCACCGATTCAACGGCTGCTCCCGTAGCAGCTATTGCCTTCATCACAACATGGATAGGTGCAGAACTGAGCTACATCCAGGAGGGGATAAATGCCATTGGCATCACCACATCTTCATATTCGGTATTTCTATCATCCCTGCCATACTCTTTCTACCCTATCCTTACCATCATTTTTGTGATAATACTTATTTACAAAGGGAAAGAATACGGCCCGATGTTAAATGCAGAGAGAGATCTTGAAATGTCAAAGGTTACTTCAGGAATAAAAAATGATGCCACCATCCAGGATGACAGCGAGAACGTTCCGCACAGATGGTACAATGCTTTGATACCGATCCTGATCGTTGTTTCCGGGACCATTGCCGGACTTTTTTACACAGGATGGGACACTCACACCTGGAACGACAGCAGCATGTCGTTCATGTCAAAAATATCATTCTTCCTTGGTGAAGCAGATACTTTCAAGGCCCTTCTATGGTCATCCCTCGGCGGGGCCCTGACAGCCGTGATACTCTCCATCACCCAAAGGATACTTACCCTGAGGAAAAGTATCGAGCACATGATAGTAGGTTTCAAATCGATGTTCAATGCGGTACTGATACTTATACTTGCATGGTCGCTTGCTTTGCTAACAGAACACATGCACACAGCCGATTTTATCACAGGAGGCCTTAAGGCCTTTGAGGTCAGTCCTTACATGATGCCTGCCCTGACATTCATCTTCTCTGCCATCATTGCCTTCAGCACCGGCTCAAGCTGGGGCGCCATGGCCATCATCTATCCATTGATAATGCCAGCGATCTGGGTCCTGTCGATGCATAACAACCTGCCGCATGAGGCTGCCATGCCGCTCCTTTACAACGTGGTATCCGCTGTGCTGGCCGGCTCGGTCCTCGGAGACCACTGTTCTCCCATATCCGACACAACGATACTGAGCTCACTGGCAAGTTCGTGCAACCACATTGTTCACGTAAAAACACAGATGCCTTATGCCCTTACTGTTGGTGTCATTTCGCTTTTGATCGGCTCGATACCATCGGCATACAACGTTCCCCTGTGGATAATCTATCCCGTTTCGATAGCATTAATTTATTTTGTTATCGTAAAATTCGGAAAAAAAGTTTAATCCTTTTTCGTAAACCGAGGGTCTCGCTTTGAGCGAGGCCCTCGGTGGCATACGACAAAATCCACGAAATAACAATGGGTATTAAAAAAGCAATATTATTGTACCGATTCCACAACCTGCTCCTTGATGTATTTGAACCATGTATGACAAAATAAAAGCAATAAATCCCTATCCATGACTAATCAGAGCCCCATCGGGGCGTAACAATGGTAACCCCGTCCGTGAGGGCGGGGACAGGAATCAAGAAGATCAAACGTGGTTGGCAGGATTTTTGACGCGCAGCATTCAAAAATCATGACAACCACACCACGCGATTGATTGGGGAAAAGTGGATTTCGTCGCACACCCCACCTTTGACGGTATGATATAAAATTGAAATAATTTTAGTAATTTTAGGATAAGCTAAAATTACAACTAACACATTTTGCAATGTCAAAAAACATAACCTCCCTCTCTTTCAAAAAAGGACTTGAACAAAACCTTTTCGAAGAGATACAAAAAATAGCTGCGAAAGAACCGGAAAATATCAGCGGAAGTATTGAAAAAACTGCCGAAGAGTTTCATCTCGGAAAATCCGTTCTTTACGGCACCATGTCGTTCTACGATTTCACAAAACAAGAGAACACCCAAAAGAAGGTACACGTATGCAACGGAACGGCTTGCATGTGTGCCGGAACGCAGGACAATGTGAAACAGCTGCTCCTTGAACATTTCAATGAAGATGAGATAGGGCATGTAAGTTGCCTCGGCAGGTGCCACGAAAATTCGGCATTCATGTACAACGGAAATGTCTTTTCTGCAGATAGCACAGAGGATATTGAAAAGATCATTAAAAAGGAAAAAACAAAATACTCAAACGAATACCACGTCGGGAATTTCAGCAGGGAGCAAATCCTCACAAAAAAAGATGATGACCTCAATTCTTTTTACACCATACTCGAAAAATACAAGAAGGACAGTAGTGCCATAATCTCTGAGCTAAAGGCTTCCGGTCTGAGGGGACGGGGTGGTGCCGGGTTCCCGTTTTACCTGAAATTAGACGGGTGCAGCAAAGAAGGGTCATCACAGAAGTACATCGTGTGCAATGCCGATGAAGGCGATCCGGGAGCATACTCCGACATGTACCTGTTAGAAAACCAACCTCACAAAGTACTTTTCGGAATGCTGGCATCCGGTATTGCTGTCGGTGCCGATACAGGCATCCTCTACATCCGCAAGGAGTACCCCAACTCCATAAAACAGGCAAAAAAGGCCATCGCAGAATTTGAGGAGCTGGGAATGTTCGATTTTAAATTCAAAGTGATCTCCGGTGCCGGTGCCTATGTGTGCGGGGAAGAGACAGCCCTGCTCAACTCCATAGAGGGAAAACGCGCCGAGGTCAGGACACGCCCCCCCTACCCTGTCTCTGCAGGATTGTACAACAAGCCCACCGTCCTTAGCAATGTGGAGACATTTGCAAATATCAACCGGATAATTGAAAAAGGCGGTAAAAAATATGCTATGCTGGGAACCGAGAGATCGAAAGGGGTAAAACTGATATCCCTCGACAGCAGTTTTAACCGTCCGGGCATTTACGAAGTGGAAATGGGAACGCCCCTGGCCGATGTTGTGCACAAAATGGGGCTGGGCATGAAGTCAAAGATTAAGGCATTTCAGATAGGAGGTCCTCTTGGCGGCATTGTTCCGTTTTCGGAGATCGACAAGCTCACCATCGACTTTGAAAGCTTTCAGCAGGCAGGTTATCTGCTGGGACATGCAAGCATCGTAGGTATCCCCAATGACTTCCCGATGCTAAAATATATGCTTCACCTGTTTGAATTCACAGCAGCCGAGTCATGCGGAAAATGCTATCCCTGCCGGATAGGTTCGGTAAGAGGTAAAGAGATGATAGAAGATGCCATAAAAAACAATGCAAGCTTAAACACAGAACTGTTCAACGATTTGCTGGAAACACTGGAGCTTGGCAGTCTTTGCGCCCTCGGTGGCGGCCTGCCGTTGCCTGTCAGGAATATCCTTGAGAAATTTATTCCATAGAAATAAAAACTCTGTGTCCCCGCGTCCCCACCTGACCACGCAGTCGGGCAGGTCTGTGTTAGTCAAAAAAAACGAACAAATGAAAACCATATACATAAACGATAAAAAATACGAATTTGAGGGTGATCAAACCATACTTGATGTAGTGCGTGAGAAAGAAGGCGACATCATACCGGTGATCTGCCATCACAACACCCTTGAACCGCACGGCTCATGCAGGATATGCTCTGTAGATGTGGCTTTAAGCAAAGATGGCCCGCGCAAGGTAATGGCATCGTGCCACACCCCAGCTGCCGACGGAATGCATATCTACACCGATTCGGAAAGAGTGGTCAGGTTAAGAAAGAACATAGCAGAGCTGGTGCTGTCCGGTTATCCGGAAACGCAGATCGAACCGAAAGCAGACAAACTGCCTGCCGAATTCCAGGCATTACTCGAAAGGCTCGGGGTAAAAGAGACCCGTTACCATGCCGTGCACACACACTTTGACCAACAGAAAGACCTGCGTCACCCTTACATAAAGTCAGACCTTTCGCAATGCATAAAATGTTATCGTTGCGTCAGGGCATGTGATGAGATACAGGGAAAATTTATACTCAATGTTTACGGCCGCGGATATGACAACAGGATCATCAAAGATACGGGTGTGGATTTCAGCGAATCGGACTGTGTGTCATGCGGAGCTTGTGTTCAGGCATGCCCTACCGGGGCCATTTATGATGTTTACGAGAGTAAGACTCAGCCCTACGATGAAATTGTCAGGACGGTATGTACATACTGCGGTGTGGGGTGTAACCTTGATGTGCGTATCAAAGACGGTGCGATTGTAGGCATCGAAGCACCTGATGATGCGGAGGTGAACCCGGCGCACACCTGCGTTAAAGGACGGTATGCATTTGAATTCTACCGCCACAAAGACCGCCTTACTGCTCCGCTCATCAAAAAAGACGGCAAACAGGTTCCCGTTTCATGGGACGAGGCATACAACTACATTGCTGAGAAACTGACCAACATAAAAGAAGAATACGGTCCTGATGCCATTGGCGGCATCTCGTCGTCACGCTGCACCAACGAGGAAAACTACCTGATGCAGAAATTCATGCGTGCTGTTATCGGGACCAACAACATCGACGGGTGTGCCAGGGTATGCCATGCTCCCACGGCCTACGGAATGCAGAAGGCATTTGGAACAGGGGCTGCAACCAACTCCATCGCCGACCTTGAACATACCGACTGCATCCTTGTCATCGGCGCCAACCCGACAAATGCACACCCAGTTACCGGATCTAAGATAAAACAGCAGGCGATGAAGGGCAAGACCCTGATAGTTATCGATCCGGTAAAAACAGAACTGGCCGCACTGGCCGACTATCACCTGCAGTTAAGGCCGGGAACAAACATTGCCATGCTCAACATGTTTGCCTACTACATGATCAAAAACAACTGGCTGGACCATGAATTCATAACCGACCGAACAACCGGTTTTGAAGAATTCAGGGAAAAGATACTAAAAGCCGATATCAAAGAATACGAAAGGATAACAACAGTTGACAGGCATCTTGCGGAGCAAGCCGCCGAAGCGTATGCCAAAGCCGGCAATGCGATGTCTTTCCACGGGCTCGGCGTTACGGAACACTACACCGGCAGCCGTGCTGTCATGCTGCTGGCAAACATCAGTATGTTTACAGGAAACATCGGCCGTAAAGGTGTCGGGGTAAATCCGCTCCGGGGGCAGAACAACGTGCAGGGCGCTGCCGACATGGGGGTGCAGCCGCATCAGGGAGCCGGGTACCTCGATGTGAACGATCCCGGGATACAGGAATACTACAAAAAGAAATACGGTATTGATGAGATACCGGAAAAAGAGGGACTTAAGATACCTGAGATGTTCAACGGTGCCATTGAAAGAAAAGTGAAAGCAATGTGGATAATGGGCGAGGATGTGCTTCAGACAGACCCTAACACCGGTCATGTGCGCAAAGCTTTAGAATCGCTTGACTTCCTTGTAGTACAGGAGCTCTTCCCCACAGACACATCCAAACTTGCAGATGTGGTACTCCCTGCCGCCTCGTTCTTCGAGAAAGAGGGGACATTTACCAACGGCGAAAGAAGGGTTCAGAAGGTGAACAAGGTTGTAGGGCCGCTCGAAGGCACAAAAGCCGACGGGCAGATCATGGTTGACATCATGAACCGGATGGGCTACAGCCAGAAAGGTTATTCCGCAGAAGTACTGTTGGAAGAGATCGCTGATGTGGTTCCTTTCTTTGCAGGGATAACATGGGAGAACCTTGGCAAGAATGGGCTGCAGTGGCCTGTCATAAAAGACGGCAAAGACACAAAAATACTGCACACAAAAGAGTTTAAGACAGGCAAAGGCTGGATACACTTTTACGAGTTTGAGGAGACGCCCGAACTCATCGAAAACTCAGGCAAGTATCCGTTCATCCTCACAACAGGCCGTAACCTTGAGCACTACAACTCGGGCACAATGACCAGGCGTACGCCAAACAATGAGCTGCTCAACGAAGATGTGCTGTGGATAAACCCTACAGATGCCAAAAGAAAAGGTATCAAAACAGGTGACAAGGTGAAACTGGTATCTGCAAGGGGCAAAACATACATCAAGGCCTTCATCACCGACAAGGTCAAAGAAGGAGTACTGCGTTCAACATTCCACTTCCCTGACATCAACATCAACAACATAACCGGTGATGTGGGAGATATCGAAACGCTCACGCCGGAATATAAAGTGGTGGCGGTGGATATAAGGTGAGGCCCCCTCCTAACCTCCCCCGAAATGGGAGAGGGACAAAGCCATTCGTACACTCGCCTGCCTGGCCTTGTAGTCAGACAAGCCTGAC
>JALVJU010000141.1 GCA_027034005.1 Marinilabiliaceae bacterium | reverse complement strand
ACACACTCTGGAATATGCATTCAGCTCTTATGCTGTGGCTCAGATGGCAAAAGAGCTGGGGGATACCACAACTTATGGTGAGTTGATGAAGCAGGCCGGTTACTATAAAAATATTTTTGACCCGGAGACGAAATTTATTCGTCCGAAACTGGAGAACGGGAAGTTCATTAAGGATTTTGATCCCATGCGTGGATGGGACGGATTCCAGGAAGGTAATGCTTACCAGTTTACATGGTATGTGCCTCACGATGTTGCCGGCCTTATCGCTTTGATAGGCAAGGATGAATTCAACAAACGTCTTGAGTACACATTCAGTAAGTCACAGAAGAGCTTGTTTGGAGGCGGTTCGGAAGAGATTAGCAGCTTTTCGGGGGTTGATAAACTTTACAACCAGGGCAACCAGCCTTGCCTGCACCAGTCATGGTTGTTTAACTATTCGGGCAAGCCATGGTTGACGCAAAAATGGACCCGTGAGATATGTAATGTTTTTTACGGAACGGAACCGCTTCACGGATACGGTTATGGTCAGGATGAGGATCAGGGGCAGCTTGGTGCGTGGTTCGTGTTGAATTCCATGGGGCTGTTCGATGTTCAGGGTCTCAGTTCGTCAAATCCGACAATGCAGCTTGGCAGTCCCATGTTCGACAAGGTCACAATAAAACTTGATCCTAAATACTACAAAGGTAAAGAGCTCGTGATAGAAACATCGGGGAATGCTTCGGAAAACAGGTATGTGCAGTCTGTTACTTTCAACGGTAAGGCAGTGAATAACTGCTGGCTGTACTGGAAAGACCTTATCAATGGCGGTACCCTTAAATTTAAAATGGGAAGTAAACAAAACAATAAATGGGGTACGGGCACACCGCCTCCCTCAATGTCAAATGAAAGTGCTTTGAAATAATAGGATGACACGGAGGACATTTAAAGAGATAACTCATGTTCCTTTCTGTTAAAGACACTGGTTACCTGTTTGCAGGTACTATCAACAATGTCCGGCAGGATGATAAATTGAGATAAAGGTTTTACCCTTTATATTCCATATGGATCCAAATAATTTTGTTATGAGAATAGTTAAGCTTTCTTTTCTTATTGCTTTGATATCTTTTTCATGCACTACGGAAAAAGTGCCTGATGTAGGGATAATCCCGCAGCCTAACATGATTGAGAAAAAAGATGGTGTTTTTAAGATTAAACCTTCAACACTTGTTTATGCAACATCTTTGCCGGCAACGCAAAAAACGGCTAAGCAATTTATAAAGTTCATCAAAGATAACTATGGCATTGAACTAAAGATGACCAATGATGATACGAAGAATGCCATTAAGTTCATGCGGTCGGATAAGGAAGGTGAAAGGGAAGGGGCTTACAGACTTGAGATATCAAGGAGGAATGTAAGGGTGGAATCTGCTTCCGATGCCGGTATCTTTTACGGGATGGAAACCATGAAAGAACTGCTCACTCCTGTGAGTTATTTTAAGACACCTGTTTTACAGTGCATGGAAATTTTCGATTATCCTGAATTTGAATGGCGTGGTCTGATGCTTGATGTGTCACGGCACTTCTTCCCAAAAGATTCAGTCAAGAAGATACTTGACATCATGGCCATGCACAAAATGAATAAATTTCACTGGCACCTTGTTGACGGGATAGGGTGGAGGATTCAGATAGATAAATATCCGCTTCTTACAAAAAGAGGGGCCTGGCGTGTGCCAAAACCCGAGGATGCTCCCTGGATGCAGTATGAAACATGTATTAAAGGTGATGAGCCGGATTGTTACGGGGGCTACTATACTAAGGAAGATGTAAGGGAGA
>JALVJU010000140.1 GCA_027034005.1 Marinilabiliaceae bacterium | reverse complement strand
CCACACTTAAACCATTGATATGATTTCGGCAGTAATTCCCATATTCAACGAAGAAGACCTGATCGATGAGCTGGTCAGAAGGGTGACTGATTCACTTGAACAAACAGGTGAACCGTACGAAGTTGTCTTTGTTGATGACGGAAGCACAGACCGTTCTGTTGAACTACTGCTCGAAAAAAGAAAAGAGAACAACAATATTAAAATAATTTCTCTGTCGCGCAACTTCGGCCACCAGGCAGCTATCACTGCAGGGCTTGAACACACCAAGGGGGATTTTATTGCCGTTCTTGACGGTGACCTGCAAGACCCTCCGGAACTGATACAGCAAATGTACGATGTCCTCAAGACAGGGAAATTTGACGTGGCAGTTGGTTACAGAAAAGAGAGGGACGACACTCATAGGCGGTTTCTTACCCGGGTGTTCCATTTTATCTTCAGCCGTATCAGCAACCTTGACGATGTTGAACACACAGGCCACTTCTCGATGATGACAAGAAGAGCTTTGAATGCCATTCTATCAATGCATGAAAAGACAAGGTACCTGCCGGGACTTAGAAGTTTTATCGGGTTCAGGCAGACAAAGATAGAATATACCAGGCAGGCACGGTCGGCAGGAGAATCAAAAATGAAACTGGGCCAGCTTATCAGTCTCGCTGCAGATGCCATGTTCGCTTTTTCGCGGATACCGGCACGTTTCTGCCTGTTCCTGGGAATTACAGGTGTTGTAATATTTTTCCTTGCCGGCATTTATGTACTGGTTTCTAAACTTGCCGGCTGGGCCCCTACCGGCTGGTCATCGATGCTGATAAGTATTTATTTCATCGGCTCCATCCAACTTACGTTTCTTGGTGTTCTTGGAGAATACCTGTTCCGCATCTACAAAGAATCGCAAAACAGGCCTTTGTACTTTGTTAAAGACATTTATGAGTGATAAAAAGCGTTCATGACAAATATGTTAAACACAGGTAGCCATTACCTTACTTCTTTCCTGATGCAGGGAAAAAGGAGAACATACCTGACATACATCTTCTGGGCTCTTTTGCTTGCTGTTTTTATCCGGCTTAGCATTAATGCCGGAATATCGGGTGACGAATACCTGCACCTGAACCACTCATACGATGTGATAAACTACTACAAAACATTCGGACAGGACAGATCGTGCATGCACACCCCAAAAACCTTCCTTAAGTATTACGGCCAGTCGTACGATAACTTTGCCATACTGATAAGCGAGATTTTTGAGATTGATGACATTTTTACCCTGAGGCATATCCTGAATGCAATTGCCGGCTGGCTTATTGTGCTTTTCACATGGCTTACCGCACGTGAACTAAACGGCAAAAAAACAGCAATGCTGGCAGTTATCCTGCTCCTGGTCTCACCAAGGTTCATCGGACACTCTTTCAACAATCTTAAGGACATACCTTTTGCCATGGGTTTTATTGCATCCCTGTTCTATCTGCTAAAGTACCTGAAAAGGACGAAGGACTCCCCCTTCAGATACAAGCTGGGGCTTATTCTCTCTATCGCGTTCACCATCAGCATCCGGCCCGGAGGTTTACTGCTGATAGCTTACCTGTGGCTCTTCGCCGGATTGCGGTACCTACAGATTTACAAAACAGACTTTAAAAACATTTTTCAGGAAGCAGTTCCACTTTTGTACATTACCTTCACAAGCTACTTTGCCGGACTGCTTTTCTGGCCTTACGCACTTGAAAACCCGGTATGGCACCCAATCCTCTCCTCCATTGTGATGACTGACTACTACGTTACCATCCGCCAGTTGTTCGAAGGCACACTTTACTGGTCAGACCA
>JALVJU010000139.1 GCA_027034005.1 Marinilabiliaceae bacterium | reverse complement strand
CGGCATGACCGGAATAATCGTATTTTTCATCGGGCATATACTTGGCGACCTGGTTTGGTACTCATCCATTTCGTTTGCCATAGGCAAAGGCCGCAACCTGTTCACTGATAAAGTTTACAAAATACTTGTTGCCTCATGTGCTGCATTCCTTGCAGCATTTGCACTCTGGCTTATCTTTACGGGAGGAAGTAAGATAAACTGGTAACCGAGTGCATCGCTGGCAGCGATGCACTCGGTTACCACCTCTTAATTGACAAAACTTGTTTGTTTAAAGAATGTATTTCTGCTTTTTTATTTTTAAATTGCTTAATCGTTATCTTTTGACAATAAATTCATACAAACTATGATTTTTGAAGAAGGTTACATTTACCACATTTATAATCAGGGTAACAACAAACAAAAAATCTTCTTCAATAAAGAAAACTATCTTTTCTTTTTACGGAAAATCAGACGATACATTTTACCATTTGGAGATATTCTTGCATGGTGTTTAATGCCAATTCATTTCCATTTGATGGTGTTAGTGAACAACGTTGAACTGGCCTTAAACCCAGATGAAATTGCCCAAAACGACACGCATGCTAAAAACATTAAAACACGTAGTTTTAATTCCTCAATTGGCGTAATGCTCCGTTCTTACACTAATGCAATTAATAAACAAAAAGGATTATCAGGCTCCCTTTTCAGGAAGAAAACAAAAGCTGAATGTATAAATTGTCCTCAAGGAAATACCCCCTCATTCATCTCTGTTAAAGGAACTACTTATTTCAATAATGAACAACCTGAACGGCAGTACCCTCAGGTTTGTTTTAATTATATTCATCAGAATCCTGTAAAAGCAGGACTCGTAAAGAAACCTGAAGAATGGGAATTTTCTTCAGCTATTGATTATGCAGGTTTGAGGAATGGAAGTCTGATAAACCGTATGGAAGCTGAAAAATATGTAGATATAACTTAAATTCAGATACCGAGGGTATCGCTTCGAGCGATGCCCTCGGTTACCTTAATTTTATTTAAATTTGTGTCAAACATTCCAAAAATGAAAAAGATAAAAAACCCTTTTATAGAGGCATACGGTGACAACTACCACTGCTTCGGTTGTTCGCCGGCAAACAAGATAGGACTGAACCTCAGCTTTTTTGAACAGGACGGCATCACCATGGCCGAATGGGAGCCGGACAAAAACTTCGAAGGGTACCACAATGTCCTTCACGGCGGTATCCAGGCAACTATCCACGACGAGATCGCAAGCTGGGCAGTTTACACCCAATGTGGTACGGCAGGCGTAACAAGCAACCTGAACGTCACATACCACAAGCCGCTGTACATTTCTTCAAACAAAAAGATAAAAGTTAAAGCAGTACTAAAAAAACAAGAAGAGAAAAAAGCCGTTTTCGAAACAGAAATACTGAACGAAAAAGGAGAAGTATGCTCATCGGCGGAGGTGGAATATTTCCTTTTCCCGAAACCCATAGCTAAACGAAAATACTTTTATCCCGGTAAAGATGCATTTTTTGAGTAACATCGAACTTATTAATATTAATTATGAACGCACACGAGATAGATTACAAAATTTACGGACATGACCTGCAGTTCGTTGAGATAGAACTTGACCCCATGGAAACTGTTGTTGCCGAGCCCGGCGCAATGATGATGATGGATGAAGGCATTGTGATGAACACCATTTTCGGCGATGGCAGCAACCGTGAAAGCGGACTGCTCGGAAAACTTTTCTCTGCCGGCAAACGGGTACTTACAGGCGAGAACCTTTTCATGACAGCCTTTACAAACAATGGCCTTGGCAAGAAACATGTCTC
>JALVJU010000138.1 GCA_027034005.1 Marinilabiliaceae bacterium | reverse complement strand
CCCGGACGCAGCTTCAGGCCTTTATTCTTTATCTCTATCCTTCCCTTGAACGACCTTGTCTCCTCATCTATGGCAGGTGACAGCTCCGAGATGTACCCTTTCAACGTATCGTCAGGCAAAGAGTAGTTCATTATCCTTGCCGGCTGTTTCAACCTCACACTGCCCATCAGGTTCTCGGGCAGGTTCATGTCCATCACTACCGTTGAATACTCCATGTAACTCACCAGCGGTTGCCCTGTTTCAATCCTTATACCATTTGAATAGTATGGCAGGTCGGTGATAATGCCGTTGAAAGGTGCCCTGATCTCCATCTTGGCAAGTTTGATCTTGGCATTTTCGTACGTCTGCCTCGCTGTAACAAGGGTCTTTTGCGAATTGACAACCTCGCGCTGTGTCACCCCGCCTTTTTTGAAAAGCGCTTTCTGCTTTGTGTACTCCATCTCTGAGATGTCAAGGTCCAGCTTAGCTCCCTCTATGTTGGTCTGGTTGCGGTATTCCTCATCTTCGATCCTGATTATCAGATCGCCTTTTTTCACGGCATCCCCCATGCGGAATTTATGGCCAGTACGCGGATTGTTCTGCATAAAATACTCTCCTGCAATCTCCGACTTGTAGTCAAATTCCTGTGCCGGCTTGATAGTCCCTGTGGTTACCATTGTCTGTTCAAACGGTTTGTATTTCAGTTCCTCGACAGAAACATTGACTGCCACATCAGTATTAAAATCAGTTGACTGGTTCCCGCACGATGACAGTAACAGGGAAAGAAACACAACAACAGATCCCAAACTGCCAAATGCCCGCGTTAAACGTTTTTTAATTGAATGTATATCCATAACATCATATTTTTCTATATTCTTCCGTACCTTTCAACTTTATAACTTTCCAACTTTTAACTTTTTTACTTTATCCTGCTTTCTTCCAATGCCGGAGTTATCAACTCATTTGTCTCAAAATCGTAAAGAGTCTGCAGCTTCATGTTCAGCAGCTCTATCTTGTAATTTATGATCGCATTGATAAGATTATTCTTTGCCTGTGTGAGCTGATTCTGCTGCAGGTTCAGGTCCATACTGGTAAGATCGCCGTTACGGTACTTCTCAAGGTTTATCTCGTAGGTAAGCTTGGCATTCTCCTGGTTCTTCCTTGCGATCTCTATCTGTGTAAGCAGGTTCCCAAGGTTACGGTAAATCTGCCGTATGGTGAGTTTTATGTTCACCTCTTCATCTTTCAGGTTGTACTCTTTGGCCTTGAGAGATGCCTCTGCCGCTTTCAGCTTTGCCTTTTTCTCTCCCCAGTCCCACAATGGGATATCAAGAGTGAAATTTACCGCCTGGTTATCTGTGGGCTTTTCGTATATATTTCCCAGTTTCTCGTTCATCCCGAAAAGGCCGACTTCGACTCCTATATCGCCCCTAAACTCATTAAGAGCATTTGTTTTGATTATGTCAAACTGCCCTTGTTCGATCTCGATCTGCCGCTGACGGAGCTCCATCCTGTTCTGCAACGCATAGTTGATCGCCTGGTTCAGATCTACATCAACAGGAGTAACCGAGATATCAGCCACAACCATTATTTCTTCCTCAAGAGGAATCCCTAGTGCCTGTTTGAACTGGTCTTTGATGTTTTCAACTTCAACCTCATTGTTTTGCATTGTCGATTTACTTGTAAGCATATCCAGTTCTGCCTGCAAAAGCTCTTCTTTGGGCGACAGTCCGGCGTCAACCTTATTTTTGATGATCTCGTAACTCTGCTTTCTGTTGGCATACTCTTCCCGCGAAGTGATAAGGTTCATCTGGTTTTGATACACCTGATAAAAGAACTGTGTTATCTGCTTTTCCACGGCAAGTTCACGAACAGCATAGTTGAGCTGTGAATTTTCATAAGCCAGCTCAAGCTCTTTCAGGTCGAGCTTGCGGCGATTGTAAGTGAAAATGGGCTGCTGCAGTTTAAGCGAAAGATTGTTGTTGAAACCCCTGGTAGTTTTGTCGCTGTTCGAACTGTACGAATCCTGCCACCCGAAATGGTTGTTCAGGGATATCACTCCATCGGTCCAGATGATGGGCTGCTCAACGCTGAAAGTTCCTGCACTCACAGTGTTCTGCACATCGATCCATTCACCGATATCCTCATTGTATCTTCTGTCACGCGTAAACTGGATTGGCTGCAGGTTCAGCCGGAAATTTGATTTCAGTGATGCCCTTTGGGCAATAAGGTTCTCCCTGCTCTGCTCCAGCGACAAACGTGCCTGGATTATATCCGGACTGTTGTTCAACGCCTCCCGGACTGCCTGGTCAAGCGTCAGTAACCGCTGTCCCGAAACATTTCCTGCTGCAAGGAATGCTATCAACAACATTGATAAACTTTGCCTGAACCTAAGATTATATTTTGTCATTTTTTTAAACGATTATCTCTTTACAAACTTAACGGCATCCCCAAACACCATATTGGCTTCTGCCTTATCGGACAATTCGACCACCGCATCTCCCTCCGAGAAGTAAAAGTCACCCAAGCTGACCCATCCACCGTTTTCAGGCAGTGTCACAAGTACCTCTTCGTCACCATCGTCGTGATGTACAAGATAGGTATATTTTTGCTCCTTTTTGCCCTTATGCGAACGGAACCTGCCCAACCTGAAAGTGCTCGGGATGTACGCATAAACATCGTAATCACCGCTCTCTTTTATCTTTGCCGTCCATTTTATTTTGGCGTCTCCGTTACCTTTGCGTTTGAAATATGCCGACTTGATGTACTTTCCGAAAAAGTTGCTGCCGGCCACAAGTTCCCACTTGTAAGGCGGGTTCCAGAAGTGAACGCTCTTGTACTCCATGTCTTTCTCAAGTGCATTCTGCCGACTTGTCCACCACTCCTTGATGCTGTTGGACTCAGTAGTGTTGATTGCTTCACAAACTTTGTCCTCGTTATCCACGATGATCTCGAACGGCTCGGCATACTTCACCTCTTTCCCTGCAGGCCTCATACCTTCAAAGTAATCTTTAAACCCCTTTTGATCGATATTGTTAAAATTAGAGATACGGCTTGATGACGGGATATTTTTGGCAAGGAATGTATTCACAAATATCATCCTCGGCTCCTGGTCGGTGATGAAGCCAATATAAACATTATCACCGGCTTTTATAAGGTTACTCTTTTTATTCTCTTCTGCATCTGCCATGCGTGAACGGAAACGCCCGTGCCTGTTGCCCCGCATCCCTTCCATCACCAAAAACTCGATTATCCCGTCTGCCTCTCCTTTATTGCTTACCGGTAGTTTTATGAAATGACGCGTGCGGTCTCCGTCCATGATCTTGTAAACATCTGCAGTACCGAACAGGAAGGCTGCACTCTTATTCTCGTTCATCCAACTGTCAAGTGTCTTGCCGAAATCCTTGCCCGTCCTTCTCGAAAGGTCATCAACAAATCCGTGCAGAGAGTACCCTGAAAATGCCCTCGCAGTGAGCAGGCTATCGATATACCCCTCAAAGTTAATGTCGCCCCAGCGTACACGCAGAGTGTTGAACAACTGTGAACCTTTGGCTGCGATGATATTAGCATACTCCTCTTCCGGTTTTTCCTTTATGATCTCCTCTAAACTCTTATCCTTTAGTTCAAGTATCACTTTATCGTTTGTGCTCAATCCAGATGAGAACCCTCTTGTGGGCGCTTTTTGCCTGTTGAAGATATAGCTCTCCATGGCTATGTTTACCACAGGATATCCCTCCTGGTCGATAAAATCACGATAGGTATAGAACATCGGGAAGACCTGATACGGCCCCCAACCGTCAACCTTACGGCTCTCATCTATCCTTATACCCATGAAGAACGATGACGGCTGAATGAAATTATCCCCGATATACCTTTTGAACAATTGTATCTGCAACTCTTTTTTCGAAAAATCTTCTTCTCTCATTTTTGCCATTCCCTCTATCATCTTCGATTGTATATTCAGGTCATTGCGCCAGTTGCCCCCTCCGTTCTCCGGAAAAAAGACAATGGCAGGCATAAGGTTCTCGGTGGCAAGGGAGAATGAACGCATGTATGCAAGGAAATGCGACGGGGCCTCAACAATATAAAGTTTGTTGAAAGGATACCTGATCCCGATCTTTCTCTCGTAGTCATTCTTCATCTCTTTTATCAGATACGGGATCGTATCGCTGATAGAGTCGAAAGCTGAGAGGTATGCGGTATGTTTGGGATGATGAAAAACCTTCATCCGTACCGAATCAATAACAAGTTCATTTGCCATGTACTCGCCAATGGTAAGGCTGAAAGCATTAAGTTTCTTTTGGGGCGCCACTTCAAAAACTCCGGGCTGTGTACTCTTCTCCTCGCCCTGGGAGATGACAGTCAATCCGGGTGCTGTCTTTACTTTCATTTTAAAACTTGCAAACCGGTACTTGGTCCAGTATTTTTCTGTTGCTACGAAAGGATACCAGTTGGCCTCCCGTGTAAGTAGCACATACTTTGGTTTTACAAATGCAAACTCCTTCCCAAGCACCGACATATTGGCCCTGTTGGCCCTGCTGCGGACATCATCGGAAACATCAGGGAACATGACCGAATTGTCGATCTTGCCCGAATATTTAAGTTTGACCTCTGCAGGAAATTTGTTCCCTATCTTATTTCCGGGAATGGTTATCAGGTGCATGTTCCTCGTGAAATCGGTTTTACTACCGTTGACACTTATCTCTTCAATTTTTAGTCCCGGATTGAGTGCCAGAACAAGGTCTCCTCCCTGTGTGCTGTCGTTCAAGGAAACGGAAACTGTTGCTGTACATGTTATCTTATCTCCGGAGTGAACAACATCGATGTCGTACGAATCAATGTTGTACGGACTCTCTTTAAGTTCTGTGTTCAGCTTTCTTACCTCATTAAGCCGGTTCTCAGCCGAATTTTTATCCAAAAGATAGAGACCGAAAAATGCCACTGCCACGACAAGCGAAACAGCATTTAAGATCATTGTCCTGAGCTTGAACTTCTTTTCCTGGGGAAGCCGCGGCAACAAGGATATTGTCAATCCGATAAAGAATGTCCCGGTAACAAAATACGCCCCGCGCAGCAGCATCACTGAATTGATATCGGAGAAACCCGTAAAATCGGAATAAGCCATCGGGGTGAAATAGTTGATAAAATCCCATACCCCGTAGAGTTTGTAGTTTAGGTAAAACAACACTACAGCTATGTACCCAAGTAGCAAAACAAATGTGATGGCCTGGTTACGGACCATCATCATCACAAAGAACGACAGCCCCAGCACAAAGACCAGGGTTGGCAGTGATATCAAAAGGGGATAGACTATGAAAGTGAGCAGTTCAAAGTTCAGGTCGGTACTTGCAAAGGTGATGACACCGCCTATCAAAAGTACAATAAGGTTGAGTATCAGGAACACTTTCAGGATACCGAGAGTTTTACCTGTCACGTATGCAAAGTTGGAAATGTCCCGAATGTAGAATGCCTCTGTGGTGTCAAGCTTACGATCACGGCCGAGGAAATCGGCAGACAGGAAAATGGCTATCACCGCCTGGGCGATGTTCAGAAAGAACAGGTTCAGGTAAGGCACAGCACCGGGGATAAGCCGTCCGGGCAG
>JALVJU010000137.1 GCA_027034005.1 Marinilabiliaceae bacterium | reverse complement strand
TAAAGCTGTTGCAAATATTTTGGACTTACTAAACGATTCTGAAACAATATTCCCGGGTACTGATCTTAAGATGATTTACAAATTTGCTACACATTGAGTTTACGATAGGTCAGGAGTTCTGATTTTTTAGGTATCTTTGTATATAATCAAATCCTATGTCAGATTTCATTCCTAAAATAAATCCTCATTCGGGCATTGCAAAATTCCAGCAGCTTGTGGATTCAATTGAAGATGCAGTTGCCAGTAACCTGCTTAAGGTTGGTGATCCGCTGCCGTCGGTGAACAAATTATGTAATGAACTAAATCTGTCGCGTGATACCGTGTTCAAAGCCTATTCCGAACTTAAAAACCGTGGGATCGTGGAATCGTATCCCAATAAAGGTTATTTCGTGGCCAGCGACAGATCGGGAGTGTTCCTCTTCCTCGATACTTTTAAGGCGTATAAAGAGGTGCTTTACGGCTCTTTCAGAAAGAGCCTGCCGGCAAACTACACTGTTGACCTGCATTTCCATCACTACAACATCGATGTTTTCAGGAATATACTCACAAACGCGATAGGCAAATACACTCACTACATTGTCATGAGCTTTGACCACCCTGATATGAATGATCTCCTGAACATGATAAACAAGGACAAGCTGCTTGTGATAGACTGGAATATACATGCTTCGCCATATCACTCATTTATCTGTCAGGATTTTGGTCAGCCGGTGATGGATAATCTTGAAACGGCTCTTCCCGAGCTGCAAAAATACGACAAGCTGATCTACCTCTATCCCAGCTTCACATACCACCCCAAGGATAGCATTGATTATTTCCGCATGTTTTGCGACAAACATAACATCAACTGCGAGATACTGTATGATGTTGATGCCCTTGATCCTAAAAAAGGGAAAGCATATTTCCTTGTAAGTGACCGCACCCTTGCGAAGCTACTTGAAAAAACACACGAAAAAGGCCTTGTTCTCGGAAGAGATATTGGTATCATATCATACAACGAAACACCAATGAAAAAATATGTAAAAGAGGGCATAACAGTGATATCAACGGACTTTAACGCACTTGGGCAGGAGGCCGCCAAGTTTGTTATCGACAGCAAGCCTGTTCAAAAATATATACCTACAACAATCATAAAACGTGCATCTTTGTAGTATTTTAAGTTGAGGCCAAGATCCGCTAATGATTTTATCATAAAAATAAATAACTTGCGGATCGTTAGTTGAAGTTCTCATAAAGAATAATTATTATTGTAAAATTATTAACCAATAAAAACTAAATTCATGGATTTTGATAAAGTATTAGTAATTGGAGGTCAGGATTACAGTTATGTCCTCTCCTATGGAATGAAGTTACTGTTGGCAATAATTCTGTTGCTGATAGGTTTTTGGATCATTAAAAAGGTTGTTAATGGGATTCATAAAATATTGACTTCCAAAAATATAGACCCCACACTGATCCCGTTTGTTAAAAGTTTGTTATCGGTAACATTTAAGGCACTCCTACTTATCAGTGTTATCTCCTATTTGGGCATCCCAATGACTTCGTTCGTGGCTCTTCTTGGTGCTGCAGGCCTTGCAATAGGTATGGCACTATCAGGTACATTGCAGAACTTTGCAGGAGGAGTGATACTCCTAATACTGAAACCTTTTAAAGTGGGTGACTTCATCGAAGCCCAGGGTTACATGGGGGTCGTTAACGAGATACAGATCTTCAACACGATCATTACCACCACTGACAACAAAAGGGTAATAATTCCCAATGGAGGCCTGTCAACGGGAGCACTTACCAATTACACGGCAGAACCAACCCGCCGTGTGGACCTTACATTCGGCATTGGCTATTCGGACGATATCGATAAAGCCAGAAACGTCATTCTTGATGTTATAAACAAAAACGACTCAATACTTAAAGAACCTGCCCCGTTCATCGGTGTAGTAGAACTTGCCGACAGTTCGGTAAACCTTGTAACAAGGGTATGGACAGAAACCGCAAGCTACTGGGATGTATTTTTCTACATGCAGGAAACTGTTAAGAAAGACTTTGATAAACAAGGTATCTCAATACCTTTCCCGCAGCACGATGTTCACATGATACCCTAAATCCGCAATAAAACATTTTTATTGCGGATCGATGTAAGAAAATCAATCGGTTACAGTTTCGTTACACTCACTGTAATCCGTGATTTGCTAAATCGGGGTTAACCTTAATCCGCAAACTATTTGATAAAAAAAAATAAATAACTTGCGGATAAGGTGAAAAAGAATAATTTTGAAATTCTTGACATCAATCATCTTTCTTAAAGAACAAATTATGTACTTTTGAACTTTAGAATGAGATGCGTTAGTTCTAAATATTTCGGGAATATGGCAGGTATAAATGTTTCTTCTTTTAAACAATTCTTTTCGTTCATATTTCAGAACAAAGACATAAAAAATTATTTTAAGGCCTGGAAAGTTTTTTCAGGCCTTTTTTATACATAAATGACAAACACAAAAATGAAAGGCAAAAGTTTAGTTTCCATTTCTGATTTCTCAAAGGAGGAGATCCTTGAGATAGTAAAGCTTGCGGCAGAGTTTGAAGAAAACCCAAACCAGTTGCTGCTGGACGGTAAAGTCGTGGCCAGTCTTTTCTTTGAACCATCAACACGCACGCGGCTGAGTTTTGAAACCGCCATAAACCGTTTAGGAGGAAATATCATTGGTTTTACGGATTCTGCTTCATCCTCTACAACAAAAGGAGAAACACTAAAAGACACCATTAAGATGGTAAGCAACTACTCCGACCTGATAGTGATGCGACATCCGCTCGAAGGGTCGGCAAGATATGCTGCAGAACAATCGGACGTACCGGTAATAAATGCCGGTGACGGTGCCAATCAGCATCCTACACAAACACTGCTTGATCTGTACTCAATTTACAAAACCCAGGGAACGCTCGAGAACCTTAATATCTTTTTGGTGGGTGACCTGAAATACGGACGTACAGTACACAGCCTGCTGATGGCCATGTCGCTTTTTAATCCCATTTTCAACTTTATTGCCCCTGACGAACTGAGGATTCCTGATGAATACAAACTTTTTCTTGATTCAAAAAGTATACGATATTTTGAGCATAGTGAGTTTACTGATATCATCTCAAAAGCAGACATTCTATACATGACCCGTGTCCAGCGCGAACGTTTCTCTGATCCGATAGAATACGAAAAAGTGAAGAATGTTTATGTCCTTCGCAATTCAATGCTCGACAACACTAAGGACAACCTGAGGATACTTCACCCGCTGCCAAGGGTCAACGAGATACATACCGATGTGGACGACAATCCCAAGGCATACTATTTCCAGCAGGCAGAGAACGGAGTTTACACACGAATGGCCATTATGGCATCAATTTTAGGTTTGAAATAGTAAAAAGTTAATATCATGAGTAAAAGAAAATTAAAAGTAAGCGCCATTAAAGAAGGCACTGTTATCGATCATATACCGGCAAATCAACTGTTCAAAGTAATTTCCATTTTGGGGCTTGATAAAGTTTCAAATCAAATTACCTTCGGGACAAACCTTGAAAGCAGTAAGCTTAATCATAAGGCCATTATCAAGGTGTCTGGCAAGTATTTCGAAGATGATGAAATAAACAAGATAGCCCTTATCGCACCGGCAGCCAAACTGAACATCATAAAGGATTATGAAGTCATTGAAAAGAAAGTTGTTGATGTGCCTGATGAGATAGTGGGCATTGCAAAATGCTTCAATCCCAAATGCATAACGAACAATGAGCCGGTAACAACCCGTTTCACCGTGGTGTCAAAAGATAATATCGCACTGAAGTGCCATTACTGTGAAAAGATAACAAGTGAAGAACATTTGAAGATAACCTAACTAAAGTTTCGCAGAAGCATAAAATGTTAAAGAACAGCAAAATATAAGAGAAAAAAGCAGCATGATTGTTTTGCTAATACACTATGATTAAGTATATTAGCATATGTTTCTAAACACAACAACCATGCAGCACAGTAAAGATATTAATAAAATAGCAGAATTAAAAAACGGTTTTACCCCCAGGTGGCTTGAACCGGATTTTATTTTAACCTAAATTGAGCGATTATATTTTCTGTTCATGAAAATACGTAGAAAATGAGAAAAATTATTTAGAGCGGTTCAAAATAAGACGTTTTTTGTTTTTTCGGCACCCCCAGAAAATGAAATATGAGCCTGAAAATTGTAAAAATTGCCTCATTTTTTAACCTGCAAACATAGCTATCTCATTACCGTTACGGTTTATTGATGAGATATTTGATCTTTTTATGCCTTAAACCTATCCAAATCGTATTATTGGAGGTGATTGACATTTTTTCCATAGGTCATTTATTTTAAAATTATCAAAAACAGTCCTTGGTACATTTAGTATCACATATCCCGCACTGGATGTTATTTTTGCGGCAAAGTCAATAATCTTTCTTCGAAAGGTATTCGGATATGAGCTTATCGGCATAACTTCCTCGGTAACTCTTTCAGCTTCCGGCGTACACTCTCCACACTGTATCCGGTCACATTGTTACACTGTGCTTTAATAGCCCTCTGGCCGTTGTAGCGGCGTACAACAGGCTCTTCCCAACTGAATTCAACATCTTTGACCACCTGATTCAACAGTTTGGAATCAAGCGTCCTGTCAAGTATCTCCTCCTGCGAAACCATACCAGCGATAATGCCTTTCAGCACATCTTCGGACAACACCCCGGGCGACGGTAGCATGCTCCAAACAGGTACCCTTTCAGGATCCTTGATCCTTTTACCGTTCATACCCGTTGTTTTCATGTAGATGACCCCCCCTACCACAAACAAGTACGAACAGAAAAAAGTAAACAAGAGGTTTGTTCCTGAATGCGTAATCAGTCAAAGTCATTACAACAGTCCTCCCACATTGGTTTTTGAAACACTTTTCAACAATCTTACTTTCTGGCCATCCCCAAGGGTGTTCACCCCTGCCGAAACAACCCGGCTTCCGTCGGTCAGTTCACCGGAAACAAGCGCTATTCCGTCGTTACGGACCTCACGGACCTTGACCTCCTTTTTATGTATCACTTTAGAAGCATCATCGTACACCCAAACATAAGAGTGGCCGTCGAAACCCTTTAGCGATGATACGGGAACCATGAACATTGCCCGGCCTGTGGTGCTGCTGCAGGTGATGTTCACATCAACGCTCATTCCCGGTGACAGACTGACGCTGTCGGACTTATCCAGAGTAAATTCCATTTTATACAACTGATTGAGATTTGCTTTAGGTGCGATTCCAATAAAGGTAAGCGGCATAACCTCACAGGGATACAGATCTGACGTACAGAAAAAAGATCCGAAACAATCTTTTTTTGTCCGGTCTTTGGCAGAGACGTATGTCTCTACTATCAGTACAGATGTGCTTACAAGTGCCACAACAGGCAAACCTGCCTTTACCATCTCCCCCTGTTCAAAATATATTTTCTGAACATATCCGCTAAACGGGGCCCTGAGTCTGGTATCGTTCAAGGCGTTCCTGTGTGCTTTGAGTTTTGCCTCAATGCGGTGCAGCCCTGCCACTGCCTTGTCATAATCTT
>JALVJU010000136.1 GCA_027034005.1 Marinilabiliaceae bacterium | reverse complement strand
ATCATGTTACGGCTGATAATCATTTTACTCATGGCATTCTTAACTCAACAAGACTACACTGTTCTTCGTAAAAGAATGGTTGAAGAACAGATAAAAAGAAGAGGGATATCAAATCAGGCTGTTCTTGATGCCATGCTGACTGTGCCGCGGCATCTCTTTGTGCCCGAAGAGTACCGGAGTATGGCATACGATGACCACCCCATTGAGATAGGTGAAGGCCAGACCATCTCGCAGCCGTACATTGTGGCGTACATGACAGAAAAACTCAGGCTAAAGCCTTCTGACAAAGTCCTTGAGATAGGCACAGGTAGCGGGTATCAGGCAGCAATACTTGCATACATCTGCGATTCTGTCTTTTCGGTAGAGATAATCCCCGAACTTGCCCTAATGGCCAAAGAGAACCTTCAAAAAGCCGATGTCACAAATGTGAAAATAAAATGCGGTGACGGTTTTTACGGCTGGCAGGAGCATGCGCCGTTTGATGCCATCATCGTAACAGCTGCCCCCGACATTGTTCCCAAGCCACTGTTCGACCAGCTTGCAGAAGGGGGACGGCTGATTGCTCCCGTAGGAGAAGGGCACTACACGCAATATCTGAAACTATACACACGAAAGAATGGGAAAATTATTTCCAAAACCCTTTTACCTGTTAGGTTTGTGCCATTTACAAGGGATTCTGAAGAGTAAAATAAGGATTAATAATTGTTAAAAGGCAAAATTGATCTTGCAATATTGTTTTAATTTTGAAAATAAATATTTACTTTTAGTACACACAATATCGTGTAATCTTTAAATCTTAAATGATATGACTAAAACGATAACATTTAACCAGCTCAGGAAGATCAAGGACAGTCTGCCTGACGGAAGCATGCGTACTATCGCAGAGGAATTAAACCTTGATGTAGAAACAGTAAGAAATTATTTTGGCGGGGCCAACTACGATCAAGGTAAAAGTGTAGGTATTCATCTCGAGCCCGGTCCCGACGGTGGTGTTGTTGAATTGGATGATACTACAATTTTAGATATGGCCAACGATATTCTGGCCGGAAAGATAGAGGTTAAATACTCAAACTAAACACAACATAACAGATATCAAAAACGCCCTTTCACGGGCGTTTTTTTATATGTACTGGTTTACCTTTTCAAGTTCGTCAAGTTCCTTCACCCTGATATTCCGCAACTTTACCTTTACTTCTTTCCCTTTCACCTGAAATGTTATCCCGCCTTTCCCGGTGGCAATCTTGCTGTCGCTGTAATCAACCATCAGGTAACCGTTGAGCCAGGTAATAACGTGCCCGTGTTCCACTTTGACACGCATCCTGTTCCAGCCGTTGCTCTTCAGCATCTTTTCATTCTGCTCGGGAATATGCTCAAGCCATCCGCGGCCGTTCTGCTCATAGATACTGCCTGTACCGTGGTTCAAGGGGGCGATCACCACCTTCCATCCATACACATCAGAGGTGGCAACATTGGTATGGAAGAATACTCCGAATTCACCTTCCAGTTGTTCCTCTTTAAACTCGAATGAAAGGTCAAAATTATCATAGTTTCTTTCTGTTGTAAGATAACCTTCCTTTCCTTCCACACTCTCACAGACCAAATTCCCGTCCTGAACATACCATTTGCCGCTCCCGTACTGTTGCCATCCCGTAAGGTCCTTACCGTTGAAAACAGGTTTATGATCAACACTGCATGACATAAGTAAGAACACGAAAAATAAACCGGCAAAATATCTGGACTTCATTACAAATACTTTTTTAATTGATTCCGCAAAGATAAACAAATTGCAAAAGAAAGTATATCCTTATATCCGCAAGTTATTTA
>JALVJU010000135.1 GCA_027034005.1 Marinilabiliaceae bacterium | reverse complement strand
AACTTACAAGTGACACAAAATCTGTAGCTTCTTTATTTTTTATTTTTTTAAAATGCTCGCTAAACGGATAGAAAACCCGTTTTATAGTATCTACATAACAAATCCCGTTCTGAGTAGCAAGCCACACATCTCCCTTTTGATCTTCAACAACCTGCTCAACATCTAAGAAAAAGATATTCCCGGGAACATCCGTTTCGGAAATCAAAGGGCTGTAATGATATAAAATAAAGTTGTCTTTATCCCTGTCATATAGATTAAGTCCGCCATTAGTACCGATCCATAATCTTTTATGTGAATCTTCAAAAACAGACTTAACAGTATTATTTATTAATCCTGTTGAATCACCATGCTTATGTGTATAAATATGTACATCGGTACCATCATATTTGTTTAAGCCATTTTTAGTTCCTATCCATATATAACCTTTATGGTCTTCACAAATGTCATTGATCGAATAATCAGACAAAGGCAGATCTTTGTTATGAAAAACAAGCCTGTCTCTGTCCCTGCCATATAGAATTGACGGAAATAAGATAAGCAACAAAATAATCTTATAAACAAGGGCTTTGCCAAGAACTTTATAGTCTCCGTAAAACGAAAGATATTTTAAAGCACTTGTGGATAAAAACATATTGTAATCTCTTGATTTTATTTTTTTAACGTTTTTATGAACAAAATGTTTCCTTAAATTCTTACACATTCATTCCTCCATCACCTGAGATACAGGAATGCATCACTTAATATATTATTGCAGTCATGTAAACTTTTATCAAGATCATATACCTGCTATCCTCACTCAATGAAAAAGGGATGGCAGAGTATCCTGTCATCCCTTTTTCATTCTTGGTTTATAAAATCAAATCATTTTACAAATACATTGTTGCATTTTCTATTTCTTCCCAACCAAAGCTTCATCAATGGCTTTACATGCCCTGAATCCATCTGCAATGGCACTGATGGCATCAGCAGTACGGTTGACTGCGTCACCACCTGCATACACTTTCGGGTCGGTGGTCTGCTGCTTGTCATTAACCTTGAACCTACCCCTTTCAACCTCTATCTTCTCAGCAAACTCACCTTCAAGGAAGCTGTAGTCGCCCTGCTGGCCGATAGCGCCCATCACAGAATCAACCTCCATGATAGTGTTGCTACCTTCGATGGCAACCGGACGCGGCCTTCCGCCTTTCTCATCTGGCACCATCTCAGCCATGAGATATTCAATGGCTTTGACCTTGCCTTTGTCGTCGGTATGTATCTTAACAGGAATAGTCTGAGGTACTATCTTGATACCTTCATCCTCTGCTCCTTCTATCTCTTCCCAGTCGGCAGGCATATCCTGAACACGACGACGGTAAAGAATAGTCACCTCGGCTCCAAGACGTGCGCTAACACGGGCTGCGTCAATGGCCACGTTACCACCTCCAATAACAGCCACTTTCTTACCCACATCAACCTTCTCGCCGGCATTTATCATATGCAGGAAGTTCACCGCCTGCATAGAACCTTTGGCATCCTCTCCTTCGATACCCAATGTCCAGGGCTGCGGGAAACCTACACCGATAAACACGGCATCAGATTCTTTGTAAAGTTTCTCGAAAGAAACATCCTTGCCAACCTTAGTGTTGTATTTTATCTTAACACCTATCTTTTCGATGTACTCGATCTGCTTGTCAAGACTTTCTATCGGGAATCGATACTTAGGAATACCGTACATGGTCATACCACCGGCCTTGGCATTAGCTTCGTAAATAGTAACATCATAACCACGGAGTGCAAGGTAGTATCCTGCTGTAAGTCCTGAAGGACCTGCTCCCACTATACTAACTTTATATCCGTTAGGCTCTTTAATCTCAGGATTAACGATCTCTTTTGTCATGTCTGCAGTCACGGCTGTTTCAGTGGCGTAACGTTTCAGCCAGCGAATGGCAACAGGCTCTCCGCGAACCGCGATTGCACAGACATCCTCACAACGGCGGGTACAAACCTTACCGCACATCTCCGGTAACGGGTTGTTATCGTAAATGATTCTAACTGCATCCGCATCGTTACCCGTTGCAATGGCATTGATATACTCGGGAATGTGCATATGATCGGGACAAACTTCGGTACAGAGCCCGCAGCTGATGCAGCGCGAGGCCTCTTCACGAGCCATCTCTTCATTATATCCCAGAACAACTTCAGCAAATGATTTGACACGCTCCATGCCTTCAAGCTCGGGCATCGGAACACGGCTGAATACGTTGAGAGACTCTTCCTTGCTTGTTGTAAATGAAAGATTGTCTTTCCCTTCAGGATTATCAATCCCCGGCACAAACAGAAATGTGTCAGGATCATCACTCACGTAAAGATAATCACGTGTAAGGCTCAAACTTCCTGTCGGACAAACCTCAACACATAAAGCGCACCAGCAACACCTTCCGTGATCTATCCTCGGACGCAGTCCGCTGTCACCCTTATCGCCTTCAACACCTTCGACCTTGATCATATCAATGGCATTGTTCTGACATATAGTAGAACAGTTACCACAACCTATACACTCTTCAATATCATTGAAATGAAAACCACGATAACGCTCAGCTGCTTCCGTTTTCTCTTTAGGATAAGAGATGGTGTGCGGCTTTTTACCGAACTGTTTCAGCGCGGTTAATGGTTTCAGTGTGCCTTTTAAATCGAAAAAACTCATCTATATTGAATATTTTATTTTGACTAAATGATATATTTTTTAAAATCTTTTTCAAAAAGAAATTTAATTATCGCCATTTTTATTCCCTTTATCATTGTCTAAATATATTGAATCGTTCATCTTTCTTAATGACTTCATAAAATCGTTATCGTTCAATACATTCAATTGCTTTTGTGTTATCTCTTTCAAATGAACAAATCTATCTTTCTTTGATATCCCTTCTTCAATCATAAGGGCATTGATATTCTCAAGATTTGATAAAATCACAAGTTCATTAATACTTGCAATATCCCGGATATTCATGCCTTTTTTTGTTAGCTTCGGATTGGCATCCCTCCAATCTTTTGCAGTACAATTAAACAAGGCTACATTTAGCAAATCAGCTTCTTCCGCATAAACTAACCATTCTTTATCTTTGTCATAATCTATCTTAGGAATGATGAAATTCTTAATGGCATCTGTATGAACAACATAGTTTGTTTTCGCCAATATTCTTTTCACATTCCATTCAAGATTGTACTTATTGTTCTCTATTTCCTTTAACCTTTGAAACTCTTTTATCAATAACAATTTAAACATTGGGCTTATCCATGCACCAAATTCAAAAGCCAGATCTTTATGAGCATAAGTGCCTCCGTATCTGCCAGATCTTGCAATAATACCTATTGCCCCGGTTGCTTCAATCCATTTTTTTGGGGTTAAGTTAAAACTGTTTAACCCGGCTTCTTTTCTAAACCTGTCGAATTCGACACTTTTAAATTCAGGGTTATGCAACGTCTCCCATAAACCTAAAAATTCAACAGTATTTCTATTTCTCATCCAGTTCCTGATATGATCGTGTCCCTCTTTACCCCGAACCATATCAGTTAAACATATATAATCCTGGTCGTTTTGCTTAACTATGGATATTAACTTATCCTCAACCTTTATTTTCTTAGCACTTGTCATAAAATAAAAACTTCATAACCGCAGCAAAAAAACCAAGCATTCCAACTGGTTAAAACAATATATTAAAGTCTCATTCCTCTCTTTCCTCCGTCAGCTGACAGATAGGAGCGAGGAGAGCTTTTCTATCTCTCTATCTCCGGCGGACAAGTACCAAGACTATTCATAATAGCCGATACATCGGCGATATTTTCACCCACAAGAACATCTTCAAGCAGGGTTATGGCGTGTACATAAGCTGCTCCTCTCAGATGAACCCTCCGGGGGTTTGTTCCCCCGTCACTGACAACATACAGACCTACTTCTCCACGGACAGATTCAGCTCTTACGTAGGCATCACCTTTAGGCAGACGCCATTTTTGCGGGTTTGGTATTTTGTTGTAAACAGGTCCTCCCGGCATCATATCTATTACCTGGCGTATGATACGTATCGACTGCCTTGCTTCCTGGCGGCGAACCTGTGCCCTGGCCCAGATGTCAGCCCCTTCGGCAGTAGGAACGATAAAATCAAGTTTGTCATAAACCTCGTAAGGATCATCTATCCGTATGTCGCTTTTTATTCCACACCCCCTAAGTACAGCACCAACGACACCATGTTCAACTGCCTTTTCCTTATCAACGATACCTACACCTTGAGTACGTTTCTTGAAAATGGCGTTCTGGAACATCAGGTCATCGTAATCGTCAAGACGTTTTTCAAGGTAGTCCATTGTTTTAAGTACCCTTTTCTCAAAACCTTTTGGCAGGTCACGACGGACACCGCCCGGCCAGATGTACATGTGATAAACACGGCCGCCTGTCAGTTCTTCAAAAAGGTCAAGGATATAGTTACGGTCACCCACACTCCACTGTCCCATTGTGTAAAGTCCCAGGCTACCGTTCTGTCCGCCATACCAGAGCATGAATGAGGCAAGACGTGCAAGCTCAAGTACCATCACACGGATATATTTTGCCCGTTCGGGAACTTCACGTTGCTCGATAGCCTCAACGGCACGGGCATAAAGTTCTTCCATGGGGTCGGTTTCCGGAACGCAGAAACGGCACATCAAAGTAAAGCTCTGGAGCCAGTTACGTTTCTCCTGTAATTTCTCAAAAGCTCTGTGAAGATAACCAACCTCCGTAGTTGCCTTAACAATGGTGTCTCCTTCCACTTTCAGGCGGATCATCATGTTTCCGGTTATTCCCGGGTGCTGGGGGCCGATATATAAAGTTGTTGCTTTTTCGCGCATTATCTTGAGTATTTTTTAGCAAAATCAGGTATCTCTTCTCTTGAACGCTCGATGATGGCCTCACGCACATCCATAGCGTCTTCGCGTCCCGGCCTGTGCCAGAATGTCTCATCGGCATAAGCCTCAGTGTCAAAATCACGACGCATGGGCGGCATTCCTTCCCAGTCTTCCAAAAGAAACTCATCGGGAGCGACCAGTCCGTCAACTTCAATGCCGAACATCTCACGGAGTTCCCTCTCATAAGTATTTGCCTGACGCCATATCATGTCGATATTAGGCAGAACGCCCTCCTCGCGGTCAATCCTTGTCCTGACAAACACCTTAACTTTATCCTCCGGCGACCATACAATGTAAACAATCTCAAATTCGCCCTCCTCAAGCCAGTCGACACAAGAGATATGTGAAAGATGGATGTAACCGAGATTAACCTTCAGGTAATTCAGTATCTGGGGGATGATCTTTGTCTCAACGTAAAAATCCAGACGGTTACCGTCATGGTCTTTCTCCTTTATGTTGTCGAATGACGCTTTTATTTTTGAAATCAGACCTGTCTTAATGGCTGTTATCCCTTTATCCCCTACTTTATCGGGAGAAGAGTTAGTATTATCACTTGTCATTGTATCATTTTTTTTCTTCTTTCAATTTTCCCACTTTTAAATGAGATTAAAATACTATTCACACACAAATTCCCCTTCCCTTCGGGGAGGGGCCAGGGCCTGTCTGACTGCGCAGCCAGGCAGG
>JALVJU010000134.1 GCA_027034005.1 Marinilabiliaceae bacterium | reverse complement strand
GGCACCACGATATTTGATATGTGCACCCTCGAACCTGCCTCGTCAAGCGCATCGATTGCCTTATCGGGCAGGTGGCGGTCGGTGATGTAGCGCTCGGTTAGCGTAACGCACGCCTTGATGGCCTCAGGGGTATAGTACACATTGTGATGGTCTTCGTACTTCTCCTTGATGTTATTCAGTATCTCGATAGTCTCATCGATAGATGTAGGTTCTACCATCACCTTCTGGAAACGACGTTCCAAAGCACCGTCCTTCTCAATATGCTGGCGGTACTCATCAAGGGTTGTGGCACCGATGCACTGTATCTCGCCCCTGGCAAGCGCAGGTTTGAGCATATTGGCGGCATCGAGTGAGCCCGTAGCTCCACCGGCACCTACAATGGTATGTATCTCATCGATGAAAAGTATGATGTCCGGGTTCTTGCTCAGTTCGTTCAGTATGGCTTTCATGCGCTCCTCGAACTGCCCGCGGTACTTCGTCCCTGCAACAATGGAGGCAAGGTCGAGCGTTACCACTCGTTTACCGAACAGCACACGTGACACTTTCTTCTCTACTATCCTTATGGCAAGCCCTTCGGCAATGGCTGACTTACCAACACCAGGTTCACCTATAAGTATAGGATTGTTCTTCTTGCGGCGGCTCAGTATCTGTGCCAGCCGTTCTATCTCCTTCTCTCGGCCTATGATAGGATCGAGGCGGCCCTCTTCGGCAGCTTTGGTGATGTCGATGCCGAAATTATCCAACACCGGGGTTTCTGAACTGCTCTTTGTCGAACCTCCCGGGCGTGAACCCTCACTGCTGCCGGAGGATGAGAACGGGCTTTCGTTATCGTCATCCGGTGGAAACTCACTGCTGTTTGAAGGTTCCATGGTTTCCATAATGTGCCTTACCTTTTCGTATGATATGTTTTCGTCTGTCATGATCTTTGTAATAAAACTTGTTTTTTCCTTTAACATAGCTAATAACAAATGACCTGTGTTTATTGTTTCATCGTTGAGCGATCTTGCCTCAAGATGAACCAGTTTAAGTATCCTCTCCGATGACTGGAGTAAAGGGATATTCTTTACCTGGTGGGGTTTCTCGGCAATCAGATGCTTGTCGAGTATTTCCTTGATGTTGTCGAGATCGACATCGAGGTTCTGCAGTATTTTAATGGCAGTACCTTCACCGTCCCTTAAAATACCAAGCATCAGGTGTTCGGGAGAGATATAATGGTTCCCCAGCCTCTCAGCTTCCTCTTTGCTGTAGGAGATTACATCCCTTATTTTTGGCGAAAAATTAAGATTCATAATTAATTGTCAATGTTTATCTTTTGTGTTAAACGTTCAAATGTATAAAATAGTTATACTTTTTGCGTTAATTTATATATCCTTAAATCTCAAAGAAACATCTTTGCGGATTTAAGTTGCCTTTTGACACATCAAAAATAATATAAAAAGTCCAAAACACCTATCTTTAATAATTGTTGATAAATTGTGAGTTTAAAATCTTTTAGGTTCGGCGGATTATACCTAAATTAGGGCGTTTTTAGTACGGCTTGAGAGCCTTTTTTTGTATACTTGAATTTAACTAAAATTAAATTATAAATGGCTGAAGGAGAAAGAATAATACAGATTGACATAGAAGAGGAAATGAAATCGGCCTACATCGATTATTCGATGTCGGTGATCGTTTCCCGTGCGCTTCCTGACGTTCGCGACGGTTTGAAGCCCGTTCACCGAAGGGTTTTGTACGGAATGAGCGAACTGGGAGTGACCTCTTCAAAACCTTACAAGAAATCAGCAAGGATAGTGGGAGAGGTGCTTGGTAAGTTCCACCCCCATGGGGATTCATCAGTTTACTTTGCCATGGTGCGTATGGCACAGGAGTGGTCGCTGCGCTACCCTCTCATCGACGGCCAGGGTAACTACGGCTCTGTCGATGGTGACAGTCCGGCAGCTATGCGTTACACCGAGGCTCGCCTTGGCAAGATGGCAGAGGAGATGCTGAAAGATATTGACAAGAACACAGTTGATTTTCAGCTCAATTTCGATGATTCGCTCCAGGAGCCGACAGTTCTCCCAACGCGTATCCCTAATCTTCTGATAAACGGAGCTTCCGGTATTGCCGTTGGTATGGCCACCAATATGCCCCCGCACAACCTGCGTGAGGTTATCAAGGCCACAATTGCCCAGATAGATAATCCGGAGATAGAGATAGAACAGTTGATGGAGTATGTCAAGGCCCCGGATTTCCCCACGGGAGGTATAATCTATGGTTACCAGGGTGTGATCGATGCATACAAAACAGGCCGTGGCCGTGTGGTAGTACGTGCCCGCACCGATATTGAGACAGACAGCCACGGACGTGAAAAGATAATCGTTTCGGAGATCCCGTACCTTGTTAATAAGGCCGAGCTGATCATAAAGATCGCTGACCTGGTCAACGAGAAGAAGATTGACGGCATTTCGAACGTGAACGACGAATCGGACCGTCAGGGAATGCGTATTGTCATCGACCTTAAGAGGGATGCAATAGCCAACGTGGTGCTCAACCACCTGTACAAGTACACTGCAATGCAGACTTCGTTCAGCGTGAACAATATTGCACTTGTCAACGGCCGCCCGAGGCTTCTTAATCTGAAAGAGCTTATCCATTACTTTATCGAGCACCGTCATGATGTGGTGGTCCGTCGTACACAATATGAACTGGAACAGGCCGAAAAACGTGCTCATATCCTTGAAGGACTGATAATTGCAAGCGACAATATCGACGAGGTGATTAAGATAATCAGGGCTGCACAGACACCTGACGAAGCCCGCGAAAACCTTATGAACAGGTTTGAACTGACTGATATTCAGTCACGTGCGATTGTCGAGATGCGGCTCCGTCAGCTCACAGGACTGGAGCAGGATAAACTGCGTGCCGAATATGATGAACTTATCAAAGAGATAGCCCGCCTGAAAGAGATCCTTGAGAACAAGGAGATGAGAATGAGCATCATCAAGGAAGAGCTGGAAGAGGTAGACAGAAAATACGGTGACGACCGCCGTACCGATATTGTTTACAGCTCAGAGGAGTTCAACCCTGAGGATTTCTATGCCGATGATGAGATGATCATCACTATCTCGCACATGGGATATATCAAACGCACACCGTTAACCGAGTTCCGCACTCAGGGAAGGGGCGGAGTAGGTGCCAAGGGCTCTACTACCCGCGACAACGATTTCATCGAGTACATTTATCCGGCTTCTATGCACAATACCATGATGTTCTTCACTCAGAAAGGACGCTGTTTCTGGCTCAAGGTATATGAGATACCCGAAGGGGCGAAGAACACCAAGGGAAGGGCCATACAGAACATGCTTAACATCGACCCGGACGATAAGGTGAAGGCTTTTATCAAGGTGAAAAAACTGAATGATGAAGAGTACCTCGACAGCCACTATATAATTATGGGGACCAAAAAAGGTGTCATCAAGAAGTCGTCACTGAGAGATTACTCGCGCCCGCGTGTGAACGGTGTGAATGCCATAACCATAAAGGACGGCGACGAACTCCTGCAGGCCCGCCTTACCGACGGCAATGCCGAAGTGTTGATAGCATCAAAGAACGGACGTGCCATCAGGTTTAATGAGAAGGATGTCAGGAGCATAGGCCGTACAGGGGCAGGAGTGAAGGGCATAACCCTTTCATCACCAGATGATGAAGTGATTGGCATGATTTGTGTGTCTAATCCCGAGGATGACATTCTTGTGGTTTCGGAAAAAGGGTACGGGAAACGTTCCAAACTGGAAGATTACCGTGTCACGAAACGTGGCGGTAAAGGTGTGTTGACAATGAAGATCACGGAAAAGACCGGCAAACTTATAGCCATCAAGAACGTTACCGACGAGCACGACCTGATGATAATCAACAAATCGGGTATTGCCATCCGCCTTGCAGTGAAGGATGTAAGCACCCTGGGACGTGCCACACAGGGAGTACGCCTTATTAACCTTTCTAAAAAACAGGATGAGATAGCATCTGTTACAAAAGTTCCGTCGGCAAACGGTGAGGAGGAGAACGGAGAAGAGGCCACCACCGATGAGGAACAAAAAAGCGGTGATGAGAATTCATCCACAGAAACGAATGATTAATATTTATAAAATAATTATCTTTGTACTCAAACTACTTAAAATTGAAAGAAATGAAACGAGTTATTCTTTATTTATTCTTTGCATTTAGTATTTCCACTGTATCCGTTTACGCGCAAAAGGGTAAGGTTACAGCGGCTGACAGTTATCTGACCACTAACGATGTTGAGTCGGCTAAAAAAGCGATTGATGCGGCCCTGGCCAATGAAAAATCAAACCAATGGCCTAAGACTTACATTGTTGCAGCAAAGGTTTATACCGCGCTTCAGAAAGCCGGTAAAGACGACAAGGGTGTCATCAAGGCCTATGATTTTTACAAAAAAGCAATTGAGCTAGATGCCAAGGGAAACGAAAAAGGAAAACAAAAAGGGAAATATAAGAAAGATATCCTTTTTGCCCTCACATTCTTTGTTTCCGAAATGACAAATGCTGCTATCGAAGCCTTTAACAAGGAGGATTATGAGACAGCGTACAAAGCTTTTGAAGCTGTTCTTGCAATTAATGACGACATTGCGAAGCTGGAAGACAAGGAGGGAGAGTTGCCTGTTGACACTGCAATAGTTTACAACTGCGCACTTGCGGCATACAATGCCAAGAACTGGGAAAATGCTGAAAAATATTTCAAAAAGACCATTGACCTTGGTTATGGCGGGGGAGATGCAGTTCTTCTGTTGAACCAGGTATACATTAATATGAATGATTCTGTCAAAATGGGCGATAATCTTCAGAAAGGTGTAGAGCTTTATCCTGAAGATGAGAGAATACTTACTTCACTTATACAGTATTATCTGTCTTCCAAACATAACGAGGAGGCCCTTAACTACCTGAACAAGGCTATCGAGAAGGATCCTGAAAATGCATCATACTATTATGCACGTGGTGTTCTTTATGAATCAGTGGACAAGGATAAGTCGGTAGAAAACTATAAAAAGGCTATAGAAATCGATCCTAAAATGTTCAACGCCCTGTTTAATCTTGGTGTTATCTACTACAACCGTGGTGTTGAGGAGCAGAACAAGGCAAATGAGATGACAAACATGGACGAGTATAACAAGGAGAAGAAAATTGCTGAAGGATACTGGGAACAAGCTTTGCCTTACCTTGAAAAAGCCCTGGAACTTGAACCAAATAACCTTGATGTCCTGGAAAGTCTTAAAGGTCTGTATTACCGCTTCGACAGGATGGATAAGTACAATGAAATAAAAGCTAAGATCGAGGCTGTTAAAAATGCTAAGCAGAACTAATAATTTTAATTTATTTAATAGGAGGGCTGTCTTTGAGGCAGCCCTTTTTTTTGCCATATCTTATATTTATCATAATAACAATTCTAAGACAACGAAAGATTTGCAATAATTCTCAACAAAACATGAATATTCCTGAACAATAAGTGACAGAGCATGAAAATTTAAGTCATTAATATCAACTATTTAGAAAATTAAAGCAAAAGCTGTTCTTTACTAATTTCAATGCTGAAAAGATTTGGAG
>JALVJU010000133.1 GCA_027034005.1 Marinilabiliaceae bacterium | reverse complement strand
TAACTTAATACGGTATTTTGCTGTTCACCGGAATTTGGTACGACATCTGTTTTTGCCCAAAAAGTGATAGTTCTTGAATCATTGCCAAAAGGGCCTACTTCTGAATCACATAAAATATAATCATTATCACCGTCGAAATAATATGCTTTTTCCTCCATCCCATGCCTGTCGGTAGTTAATACAGCTCCGAAAACTTCCCCGTCATTGCCGTATTCGCTCTTGTCATTTGCATTTTCGTCGAAGGGATAGTAAGCAATCAGGTGCGCTAATTCATTAATTTCTTTTTCGGTAAGGGCCTTTTTGTAAAACCTTATGTCATCTATGGCGCCTTGATAGAATTGTGCCAGATTTGCTCCGCAGCCAATTGTTAAATCAAGTGAATTGATTATGCTGCCTGTGTAAGTGGTAGGATTTGAGACATCTAAAACCCCATCAACATAAATGCTTATGCTTTCGCCGCTTTTAAAAATAACTATAATATTATGCCATTCCCCATCGTTAAGTTCGATCTGTCCCCTGTTTTCAATACCGTTATTAGGAGTTTGTTCGAACCAACTGTAGGCATCTCCATCAGTGCCTGTTCCAAAAGCATAAGATGGCTCTCCAAATGAACCTTTATACTTGGATATGATGTATTTGCCTTTATTCAAAACATCATCATGTTTAATCCAATAAGAAACAGAAAAAGATTCACCGGTACCAATATTCAGGTTATTGTTGTCTGGTACTGAAATGTAATTATCTGTACCGTTAAAATAGTAGGCATGATCAGCCCTGCCGAACCTGTCGGTAGTCAACGTAGCACCGTGAACAGTTCCGTTAATGCCATTTCCGCTTTCGTCATTTGCGTTGCCGTTAAAAGGGTAGTATGCAACAACATCTGCATCTAAAGCAAAAATGTTTAGCCCGGAAGAAATTAGAATCACAATGGTTAAGAGTAAAAATATCCTTTTCATTTAAATACGTGTTTTGTGAAAGATTAATTATTAAAGATATTTAATTAACCTGTTATATTCAAAGACTTATAAGGATTTTTTATAAACGTGCTAAAAAGAAATGCCAATGAAGGAAACTTAATTACAAATCTCGTAAGATGAATTTAAGGTAGTTTTTATTTTAAAAATATCCCAATGCCGAAAAGTAAGACTGTGAAGAAAGTTAGCAGGGCAAGGCGTTTCAGTTCCGGGTCAAGCTTGGCATGGTCATAGTTTCTTACGACAATGGAAACGTGTTTGGTAAGCAAGGGCAGAGTTAGAAGGAACAGGAATTGCCAGGGGGAATGAAACTGCAATGCCGTATATAGTACCAAAAGGATTTCGGCAACAACAATCAACAACACATGATAAAATCTTGCCTTTTTCCTGCCAATAAGAACAACAAGGGTTTTTTTACCGGAAATAGTGTCGCCCTCTTCATCACGGATGTTGTTCACGTTCAGCACTCCGGTACTTAAAAGCCCTACGGCAATTGCAGGCAGCCACACATAGGCATTTAGTTCAAGTGCGTGCAGGAAGTATGTTCCCATAACGCCCACCAATCCGAAAAAGATAAAAACAAAAAGGTCGCCCAAGCCGCGGTAGCCGTACGGGCTTTTGCCCATAGTGTACTTCATTGCTGCAGCGATGGCTCCAATGCCGATAAGGACAAAAAGGACAAAAATGGGGTTCACTTTTCCATGGAAGGTCACGTAAAGGAGTATCAGTCCCGAGAAAAATGAAAGGACTGAAAAAACTTTTATTGCTTTTTTCATTGCGCTTTGTGTGATGCGGCCGCTTTGCATCATCCTGTCAGGGCCCTTGCGGTGGTTGCCGTCGGCACCGCTTACATAGTCGCCGTAATCGTTGGCCAGGTTCGAAAGAATCTGGAGGAACAGTGTGGTGAGGGATGCCCATATAAGTACATCAAAACGGAAATGTCCGTAAAAAGCAGCAAGGAAACTACCCATGAATATTGTTGACAACGACAATGGCAGTGTACGCAAACGGAAAGCTGTTATCCAATCAGAAACAGCCCCACCCTTTCCCTCCCCTGAGGGGAGGAGATTGGATTCTTTTTTTAATGGTGTACTTTTTTTATTAGGTTTCATATCGTATTCCTCCCGTTTCGAGAGGGGATACCAAAAACAGCCCCACCCTTTCCCTCCCCTGAGGGGAGGGGATGGGTTTGTTTTTTAATGGTGTACTTTTTTCATTCGGCTTCATATCGTATTCCTCCCGTTTCGAGAGGGGGATACCAAAATGGGTTTTTGTTTTTTACTTTCTAATCTTCGCACCAAGCTCACGCTCAAAATTCATCATGAATTTCTGCATTATCTTGTCAATCTGCTTATCCTTGAGCGTCTTTGTCTCATCCTGAAGTATGAAGCTCACTGCGTACGATTTTTTGCCTGCCTCTATCTTGTCACCCTCATAAACATCGAACAGGGATATGTCCTTGAGCAGTTTCTTTTCTGTTTTCAGTGCTATCTCCCGAATCTGCTCAAAGGTCACGTTTTTGTCAAGTACAAGGGCCAGGTCGCGCTTAACTTCCGGGAACTTGGATATCTCTTTGTATGTTACAACGCTGTTTGCAGATTCTTTAATGGCATTGTCCCAATATATCTCCGCATAGAAAACAGGAACGCTGATGTCAAACTGTTTCAGCAGCTTTTTGCTTACCGGGCCAAAATTAACGAGTGGTTTATTCGATGACACATATTTTAATCCGCCGGCAAGAAGGTCCAGGTCAGAGCTTACTTTCTGCATGCCATCAACGTCGAGCCCCAGGCGTTCGAATATCTTCTCTACCTGATTTTTCAGGTCATAAAAAGAGACATTCTCCGCCGGTGTGTTCCAGTTCATCGAGTTCTTGTCCCCGGTCATGAAGAGTGCGAGGTGGTTCTCTTCTTTATAATTTTTTAATTCGTGCTTGTCTTTACCGGGCTTAAAGTAGTAGCAGTTGCCAAACTCGAACATCTTCAGGTTGACATTCTTGCGGTTGTGGTTATGCTCAATGGATTCAAGTCCGCCAAAGAGTAGTGTCTGGCGCATGCCGTTCAGGTCGGCGCTTAAAGGGTTCGAAAGCACGACCAGTCTGTCGCGGGAATAAACTTTAAGTTCATCGTAGTAGGCAGCTTTGGTGAGAGAGTTGCACATTATCTCATGAAATCCTCTTGATACAAGTTGTCCTGCTATTTTGTTCTTAAGTTTGTTGTTGTCCGGCTTTTGCGAATAGACAATGGTTGATTTAACTGCATTTGGTATTTCAATGTTGTTGTACCCGTAAATGCGCAGTATCTCTTCCACGATGTCGGCCTCGCGTTTTACATCTACCCTGTATGGCGGAACAACTGCAGTGAAGCCCTCTTCTGTCTCATCTTTAACTTTGGTTTCAAGGCCTTCAAGAATGAGTTTTATGCGCTCTTTGGGAATCTCTTTACCTATCAGGCGAGTGATGTTTTTATATGTAACGGGCACCTCAAAATCGACTACCGGCTCCGGGTAAACATCAACGATATCGCTGGATATGGTACCACCTGCTACTTCCTTGATGAGCATGGCAGCCCGTTTTAAAGCATAAATGGTGATATTGGGATCAGTTCCCCGCTCGAAACGGAAACTTGCATCTGTGTTCAAAATGTGGCGCTTGGCTGTCTTACGGATGTAAACAGGGTTAAAGCAGGCACTCTCGAGGAATATTTTAGTGGTGCTGTCCGAAACACCGCTCTCGATGCCCCCGAACACGCCGGCAATACACATCCCTTCCTCGGCATTACATATCATCAGGTCACTGCCTGACAGTTTACGTTCCTTTTCATCCAAGGTGACAAAAGGTGTTCCTTCATCGAGGGTTTTAACGACAACCTTATTGCCCGTAATCTTGTCTCCGTCGAAACTGTGTAATGGCTGACCCATTTCGTGAAGTACGAAATTTGTTACATCAACAATGTTGTTTATGGGTGTCATGCCGATGGATATCAGACGTTTTTTTAGCCAGTCGGGTGACTCTTTGACTTCAACTCCCGATATGGTGACACCTGAATATCTTGTACATGCCTCTTTGGCCCCTACAACAACTTCGACAGGGAAATCGTGATTGTCAACCTTAAACTCATCAACAGAAGGCTTTTTAACCTCAATGTCCGGTTGAGTCTGTTTCAGGAAAGCAGCCACATCACGAGCGACACCGATATGTGATGCCCCGTCGATACGGTTAGGTGTCAGGTCAATCTCAAATACGATGTCATTCTCTACATTAAAGAACTCTTTTGCAGGTGTCCCGGCCTCCACATTGTCAGGCAGGACCATGATGCCGTCATGGTTGGTACCAAGGCCTATCTCATCTTCGGCACAGATCATGCCCTGAGACACCTCTCCACGGATCTTTGATTTTTTTATCTTGAAACTTTCGTCTCCCATGTAAAGAGTTGTGCCTACTGTGGCAACCACCACCTTCTGGCCTGCTGCCACATTGGGAGCGCCGCAAACTATCGGCAGAGGCTCGCCGGTGCCCACATCAACGGTCGTGACACTCAACTTGTCGGCATTGGGGTGTTTTTCGCAGGTTAGTACCTTTCCGATCACAAGCCCTTCCATTCCGCCTTTCACCGACTGCACCTCTTCGATGCCGCCTACCTCAAGGCCTATATCGGTAAGTATCTCGGAAAGCTTATCAACGGGAAGGTCAATGTCTATGTAACTTTTTAACCAATTATAGGAGATTTTCATCTTAATATTTTTTTATCAGCGAACTTCGCTCAAATTATTTGTTTCTTTCAGCGTGCAAAAATAGTGATTTTATGGAGTTATGAAGAAGTTTGAGGCAAATTTCAACCGGCAAGTCGTTACTTATGTGTGTTTGAAGATAGGTTGGCCGGATAATCATAAGAGGTGCCTGTGTTTTTCCTCAATCCATTTTTCGAAAAAAATGTCATAAACCCTCACTTTGCCATTTTCTTTAAATACCAGCTCTTTATCTTCAAGTGATTTTATTGCCGAGCTTACCGTGCTGGGTGTTCCGAGCCCGAATTTATTGATAAACTCTTTTGATGTCGGTTTTTCTATTCCACCGTTTAGCGCGATTGCAACAATTAGTTTGTACTGAACCGCGGACAGGATATTGCTCATGTTCGAATAGATGAATTCATGTTCGTTCAGGACGTACTCTTTGGTCTTATCGATATCTTTTTTCTTGACTGTTTTTCCTGAGATGAACCATAGTTTGTTAAAGAAATTCTGTACGTAAAAGGTGTAAACATCAAGCCACTCCAGTACTTCTAAAATATCTTCGCGCAAAATGTCCTTTTTTGTTTCTTTGAATTTTTCAACGATAAAACCGGCATAAATTTCCTTCTCGATACGTTCAAGTTTAAGGTAGTCACCCGATTGGTAAAACGGGCGCGAGTATTTCCCGAACATATTAAGGAGTATCTGCTGCTGGCTTCCGCTGAAAATGAACCTTACATTGTTCAGGTGCTGAATGTTTGATCTTAAAAAAGCTTCAAATCCCTTATGCTCGTAGTTCACGATCTGCTGAAATTCATCGATAGCAATGTAAACAGGTTTATTCTGCTTCTCCAGATATTCGAGGATTGCTGTTATGGAATTTTCTGTCTGTTGTTCATCAGCCAATTTCAATGATATCTGCGGCACACCGGTAATGCTGTCAAATGTCATCACAGGACTGAACTTCTTGAAAAAACTCATCATATTGTCAAACATTCGTTTTGTTGTTGAACTGAAAACCTCCATCACAGCATTTGCCAATGTGTCGGTAAACTCCTGTGCAGAATGAGTGCTCATGATGTCCACATAAACAGTGTATGAGTTTTTTTCTTCTTTTAATTTGTAAAAAAGATGCTTTATCAGCCCGGTCTTACCCATTCGCCGCAAAGATAACAGGACCGTATTCCTGCCGTTTTCCAACGAATCTTTCAGTGTTGAAGTTTCTTTTTCCCTGTCACAAAAATAATTGGGAGAAAAGTAGCTTGAAACATAAAATGGATTATGCATTTTCTTGCGATTTTTGCGTTACGATAATTGTATTAAAATAATTACGAAATATACGTAACGAGTATTTCGTAATAAATTTAATGTATTATTCATAAAAATACAACATATTCAATTCAAATCTTACCCAAACAACACTTTTTCTTATCTTTGAAATGAAAAATATGGACGATAAACAAGACAAACAACAGATGCATGAAATATAAGGAGAAACCTTTGATATTAATCACAAATGATGACGGCATTAAAGCAGGCGGGCTGGTTGCCCTGGTTGAAGTAGCAAAAAGGATAGGTGATGTTGTGGTTGTGGTTCCCAATGAGTCGTATTCGGCAATGTCGCATGCCATAACAGTAAAGCATCCTCTTTACGTTAAGGAGATTAAACAAAAGAAAGGTGTTGCACTTTACAAAGTGAACGGGACGCCTGTCGATTGCATAAAGCTGGCCATAAACAAATTGCTGGACAGAACGCCTGATGTTGTGGTGTCGGGCATAAATCACGGAAGTAATTCATCGGTGAGCATTCACTACTCCGGAACGATGGGAGCGGCAAGGGAAGGTGCAATAAACGGGATACCTTCGGTTGGTTTTTCGCTTTTGAGCCATAGTTACGATGCCGATTTCACTTATGCAAAACCGTACATTAAAAAGATACTGAAGCACGTTATTTCAAACGGATTGCCCATAGGAACCTACCTGAACGTAAACATACCCGATATCAAAGGCCTTAAAGATGTTAAAGTTTGCAGACAGGCGAGGGGGAAATGGGTGGAAGAACTCATAGAAAGGGAGGATCCCCGAAACAGGAAGTATTACTGGCTTACAGGATATTTCAAGAATTTTGAGCCGGAGGCAACAGACACGGATGAATGGGCGCTTGAACATGGATTTGTTTCCGTGGTTCCCTGCACCATCGACACTACCGACTGTAAATATTACAAAGAATTAAAAGACAAAGAAGATGAACTGCAAGTGTAACAAACTATACATTGGGTTGATAGTAGGGCTGATACTTCCTTTGCTGACTGCCGTTTTATTTTACCTTTCACTGTTCGAGGGGAAACTGGACTTTTTAGAGTTTTTGCAAAAGCTCTTGCAGGTTCACGGCATGGGAAAACTTTTAAGTATCAGTGCCCTTTCAAATATGATAGTGTTTTTTGTTGCCATTAACAGGGAGAAACTTTTGGCAGCACGGGGAATTGTAACCGCCACATTGATTTATGGGCTGATAGTGTTGGGATTTAAGATGTTTAGTTGAAAAGTTAAAAGTTAGAAAGTTGAAAGTTAAAAGAACAAGCTTTAGTAGGGAAAAACATAGCAATTTCAGAACTCTTGACCTGTCGTAAACAAAATGTGTTGCAAATTTGTACAAACCATAATTTAACGTTAGGGAAAATATTTTTTGGACCTCACTCTCTGGCTTCCTCTAGAGAGGGAAAAGAAACGGGAATGATAAGGTTTTTACGACTTTTATTTTAAGAGGGTGAGGAATATAAGAAGGAGAAAGTTGAAAGTTTGAAAGTGAAAAGTTAAAAAACAAGCTTTTGTTGGGAAAAACATAGCAATTTATGAAATATTACTTAATAGCAGGAGAGGCATCCGGTGACCTGCATGCATCGAACCTGATGAAGGCTTTAAAACGGCTTGACCCTGATGCGGATTTCAGGTTTTGGGGAGGCGACCTCATGGCTGAGGTTGGCGGGTCACAGGTGAAACACTACCGCGATACAGCTTACATGGGGATTTGGGATGTGTTTGTAAATCTGCACAATGTTCGGAAGAATTTTAAGCTGTGCGAGAAGGATATGCTTGAATATGCCCCTGATGTTTTTATCCCTGTTGATTACGGTGGTTTCAACCTTAGAATGGCAAAATTCGCACACGGGCACGGCATTCCGGTCCACTACTATATCCCGCCCAAGGTGTGGGCGTGGAATACCAAAAGGGTGGAAAAGATAAAAGCTTATGTCGACCATGCCTATGTGATACTGCCTTTTGAGGAGACTTTTCTGAAAGAGCATGGTGTTGATGTTACATACAGCGGAAGCCCTGTGGTGGATGCTGTCAGCAACAGGAAACACAAAAATGAACCTTTCGAAGAATTCATCAAACGAAACGGCCTCGATGAAAGGCCTAAAATCGCTCTTCTTGCAGGCAGCCGCCGTTCGGAGATAAAATACAATCTGCCCGATATGCTTAAAATGGCGGAAAAATTTCCGGCATATCAGTTTGTGATCGCGGGTGCTCCTTCGTTCAGCCGGGAAGATTACAGTCGATACACCGATGGGAAAGATGTTGCTTTGATATTCGAGCAAACTTATGAACTCCTTCAGCAGGCACGGGCAGCGGTTGTTACATCGGGAACGGCTACATTGGAAACGGCGCTTTTGGAGTGCCCTCAGGTGGTAAGTTATCAAATGGGGGGAGGGCGTTTTTCTCATTTTATCGGAAAAAAGTTCTTTTTGAAAGTGCCGCACATATCACTCGTGAACCTGATACTGGGTAAAGAAGCAGTGAAAGAACTTTTCCAATGCGATTTTTCCCTCGAGCTTTTGGAGAGCGAACTAAAAGCCCTTACAGAAGAAACACCGCGCCGCAAGCAGATGCTTGATGATTACAAAGAGTTGATAAGGAGGATGGGAGAGCCGGGTGCGAGTGAGAAGACAGCCAAGCTAATCTTTGAAAAATTAACATCTGAACATAAATCAAAATAATTTATACTTTTGGGCATAAACTGTTATACTATATTTGAAAATAAAGAAAGTTTTAATCTGAAGAAATAATTAATTTAAAGTGGTAGGAATTGATCACTTTAGAATATTATGGATGTAAAAAATAACAAGGCAAGAAGGAAGTTCGTTGTTTCTAGTGCCCATAGTCTCATATATTTAACCTATAAGTTAAGAAACAAGAGTTAATCACTAATTAATCAGTAAATGTTTGCATTATTAAAAAAAGAGATATCTTCATTTTTCAGTTCGGTCACAGGATACCTTGTTATCTCGGTTTTTTTGCTCACTACCGGACTGTTCCTGTGGGTAATACCCGGAGAATTCAATATCCTTTACGGCGGTTACTCGACACTTGAACCGCTTTTTTATCTGGCGCCATGGATATATCTGTTCCTGGTACCGGCAGTTACCATGCGGTTATTCGCCGATGAAAAGAGATCAGGCACACTTGAACTGCTACTGGTACGTCCGCTTACTACATATCAGATAATCTGGGCCAAATACCTTGCGGCAGTTATTGTGATAACCCTAAGCCTTCTTCCATCATTAATTTATTACTACTCCGTTTACATGCTTGGGCATCCTGTCGGTAACATCGACACGGGGGGCACATGGGGGTCATACATCGGGCTCTTCTTCCTTGCTGCTGTTTATGCGGCCATAGGTGTATTTTCATCATCGGTAACGGATAATCAGGTGATAGCATTCATCCTGGCGATTATCCTCTCTTTTTTCTTTTACACCGGGTTTGCCTCTGTAGCTTCGATCCCTGCTTTGCACAGTTTTCAAAATACCATCATTTACCTTGGGATAGACGAGCATTACAGTTCCATCAGCAGGGGGGTGGTCGATTCGCGTGATATCATTTATTTTGGCAGTGTGATAGCGTTTTTCATGATAATAACCAAAACGGTCCTTGATAGAAGAAAGTGGGAGTGACGATTTTATACTCAGGCATAAAGACAAAGAATTTTTGACAAAAAAGACAAAATGAAGAAAAGTATATTTCATCTGATAATAGCATTTGGGGTAATCGTAGCAGTAAATTTTATCGCAGATAAATGGTTTTTCAGAATTGACCTGACTTCTGAGAAAAGATATACTCTTGCTGATATTACAAAGTCATTCTTAAGGTCGATGGATGATGATATCCTGGTAAAGGTTTATCTCGACGGAGACCTGAATCCGGGGTTTAAGCGCCTTTCAAGGTCTGCCAAAGAGATGCTTGATGAGTTACAGGTATTTGCTCCGTCGCTGCATTATGAGTTTATAGACCCGGGAGAGGGGACACGTAAAGAGCGGAAAGCTTTTGTGGAACATCTCGAGAAAATGGGGCTGCAGCCATATCCTGTCATTGAAACCAAAGAGGACGGCCGCAAGACAAAGAGTTTTGTTTTTCCTTATGCCATAATCTATTTTGAAGGTAAAGAGGTGCCGGTGAACCTGCTTGATAACATTCAGGGACTGTCGGGGCAGGAAAATCTGAACCATTCAATCGAGGCGTTGGAATTCAAATTTGTGAATACTTTGCGAAAGCTGACTACAAAAGAAAAACCTGCTATTGCTTTTCTTGAAGGACATGGCGAGCTTGACGAACTGGATGTGATAGATATTACGCGTGACCTTTCGCAAAACTACAGGGTAGAGCGCGGGAAACTTAGCGGTGATGCTGCGGAGCTTGATAAATACAAAGCTGTGATAATTGCCAAACCGCATATCCCTTTTCCCGAGAGGGACAAATTCATCATCGACAGGTACCTGATGAACGGCGGGAGCATTCTTTGGCTTGTTGATGCAGTGAACATCACCCTTGACAGTCTGCGGAAACATCCTGAGACAATGGGGATGTGGGCACAGCTTAACCTTGATGATATCCTGTTTAAATATGGTGTGCGTATTAATCCGGTGCTCATAGAAGATATCCAGGCGGGCAGGATACCTGTAAACCTTGCCCCGGCAGGAAGTCCACCCAGATTTGTGCCTGTCCCGTGGCTTTACGACCCATTGCTCACACCTTCCCAGGCCCATCCGGTGTCGAGGAACATCAACCTGGTAAAAGGAGAGTTCGTCAGCTTTATCGACACTGTGGGTGAAAACCTGAAGGTGACAAGGTCACCCCTACTGCATACTTCGAGGTTCACAAAGGTGAGCCAGGTGCCGGTGATGGTAAGTCTTTTTTCTGTTAACCAAAAGCCGAAACGTGAAGAGTTTAACAGGTCGTTCCTTCCGGTGGCCTATGCCATGCAGGGTGAGTTCCCGTCTGTGTTTGTCCACAGGCCCGTGCCAAAGGGGGTAACCAACCTGAAGGGGAATGCTCCGCCGATAAGCAAGCCGACCAAAATGATCGTGGTGGCAGACGGCGATATCATTCGTAACGATGTAAAGTTCAAAGACACTGACCCAAAGATACTTCCTTTGGGCTACGACGAACTGACGCATCAGACATACGGCAACAAGCAGTTCATCATCAATGCCGTGGATTGCCTGTGCGATGATGAGGGATGGATGGTACTGCGGTCCAGGAGCTTTTCTCTTCGGCTTCTGGATAAGGAAAAACTTTCCGATGAGGTGACATTCTGGAAATGGCTTAATGTTGCTGTTCCCGTTTTGCTGGTCGTTCTGGCAGGAATAATATTTATTTTTATCAGGAAAAGAAAATACACTAAACGAACGATATAAAATTATCCGAAATTTTGATATATTTGATAAAATTTAAAACATAAAACTAATGAGATTTGTAGTTTCAAGTTTAGAATTATTAAATCATTTGCAGGCGATCAGCCGTGTGATAAGTAATAAAAGCACTCTTCCTATTCTGGATAATTTTCTTTTTGATCTGAAAGACCAGAAACTTACATTAACTGCTTCTGATCTGGAGGTGACAATGATCACGTCGCTTGTTCCCGACAGCATGGAGGGCGAAGGGGTGATCGCGCTTCCATCGAGACTTCTTTTGGAAACGTTAAAAAAGTTCCCGGAACAGCCGCTGAGTTTCGACATTAACATGGATACTTACGGGATTGATATTGTTACCGAAAAAGGTAAATTCAGCATTGTGGGACAGAACGGGGAGGATTTTCCTGAGTTGCCAAGCATAGACGAGAACAAAGCATCTCATCTTCAGGTGCCTGTTGAATTGCTTGAGACAGGGATTAACAAAACACTGTTTGCCACAGCTGATGATGAACTGCGTCCTGTGATGAACGGCATTCTCGTTGAGATAACACCGGAAAAGATAAATTTTGTGGCTTCCGATTCTCACAAGCTTGTTCGATATTCCCGCCTCGACGGCCATGCGGAGATTACAGCTTCTTTTATATTGCCAAAAAAACCGGCTAATTCCCTAAAAGGGATTCTTCCAAAAGAAGAAGGCGATGTTGCAATCGAGTTCGATGATAAGAATGCAGTTTTCACCCTTCCGAATTACAAAATGATATGTCGCCTTGTGGAAGGTAATTATCCTGCTTACGGAGCTGTGATTCCACAGGATAATCCAAACAAGGTCATCATCGACAGGGTGGATTTTTACAATACCTTAGGCCGCGTTTCGCTTTTCTCTAATCAGGCCAACAACCTGGTAAAGCTTAAAATGGAAAACAATGAGATGACAGTTTCGGCGCAGGACCTGGACTTTTCTATCTCTGCTTTTGAAAAGATTACTTGCCAGTACGACGGCGACGAGATGGAGATAGGGTTCAAATCGGCTTTTCTTGCCGAGATACTCGATAACCTGAGCTCTGGGGATGTGGTACTCGAACTTAGCGATCCTTCAAGGGCCGGTATCCTGTTGCCGTTTGAGAAAAACGAGAATGAGGATGAGCTTATGCTTTTGATGCCGATGATGATAAATGCATAAAGACTAATGAGCTATTGTGCAAAGGGCTTCGCGATTTAACGTGAAGCCCTTTGTGTTTTTAGAGTTAACCTATCTGTCGTAATGATATCTGCAACTGTAGATCAATATCTCATTATCGAATACCTGATAAACAAGTCTGTGCTCCCTGTCTATTCGTCTTGACCAGAAGCCTGTCAAGTCATATTTAAAAGGTTCGGGGTTGCCTATCCCTTGAAAAGGTGTACGTTGAATGTCCTTTATCAACAGGTTGATACTCTTTAATATCTTCTTATCTTCTTTCTGCCAGGAAAGATAATCTTCCCATGAGTTTTTGGAAAAGATGATTTTCATTGATCTTCTAATAAATCATGTTCCACAGTTTTCCCTTCTTTCATCTGGCGTATGGATTGATATAGCCTGTCTGCATTTGCTTTAGAAGATAAAAGGTGAACAGTTTCCATTATTGAATTATATTCCTCCAGTGATATCACAACAGTCCCCTTCCCTGATTTTCTTTTGATGATCAAAGTCTCGTGATTATTCTCGACATCATCAAGGTATTGTTTTAACTTAGTCCTGAATTCTGTGAAGTTGGCAGCTATCATCGTGTATTTTATTTAAGTAATTGGTTAAGTACAAAACTAAGTACTTTATGTGGATTTTACAATAGTATTATCGATTATCATTCATAAAAAGGGCCTCACTCTTAGTGAAGCCTTCGTCTTTTGTTATGGGAATTTCGGAAATTTCTTAAAATCGGGGTCCCGTTTTTCGAGAAATGCCTTTCTGCCTTCCTGTGCTTCCTCCATGAGGTAGAACATCAGTGTGGCATCCCCGGCCAGTTCCATGATGCCGGTCTGGCCGTCAAGCTCGGCATTCAGGCCGCGTTTTATCATCCTAAGGGCCATAGGGCTGCGCTGAAGCATAATCTTGCACCACTCTACTGTGGCATCTTCAAGCTCTTCGAGTGGCACTACTTTGTTTACAAGCCCCATGTCCAATGCCTCTTGTGCCGAATATTGCTGACAGAGGAACCATATCTCACGTGCTTTTTTCTGTCCAACGTGCCGTGCGAGGTATGAAGAGCCGAAACCCGCATCGAAGCTGCCTACCTTAGGGCCGCTCTGCCCGAAAATTGCATTCTCACTGGCAACGGTGAGGTCGCATATTACATGCAGCACATGGCCGCCCCCAATGGCATAGCCGTTGACCATGGCTACAACAGGCTTGGGTAATGATCTTATCCTTTTGTGCAGGTCAAGCACATTAAGGCGCGGGACACCATCTTCATCGATATAGCCACCATGGCCTTTCACATTCTGATCACCGCCCGAACAGAATGCCTTGTCACCTTCGCCGGTAAGTATTACAACTCCCACGCTTTGGTATTCACGGCAGATGTCAAATGCCTCGATCATCTCTTTAACTGTTTTTGGGCGGAATGCGTTGTATACCCTGGGACGGTTGATGGTTACCTTGGCAATGCCTTCCCAGTATTCAAGCTTGATATCTTCAAAATCTTTTAGCTTTTCCCAATCTCGTTTACTCATGATTATATGTGTTTATTGGTTTTGTTCTTGTTGAACCCTTACAGGGTTCTTCATTGTTAGCTTGTTGTCATCCACATGTTGCACATGCGGTTATTAGTGTACATCCCCTTTGGGGATGTTGTAAAAAGGTATTTTGCTACTTCAAACATAGCATAGCGGTATGGTTGCTAACATCAGCTACAGTTTGTGGGTTGTCACTATCGGGGATTGTGTACGAAAATCCGTTGTTCCCACAAACACCGCGAAAGCGGTGCAACACGATCAACCATAGGTGAAACCTATGGTTATTGCCCAAAGATGCTCCGGCAACCCGGAACGGGTTGAATTAAAACAGGTACTTCTCATCATACTCAATATCATGTTCTTCTAACAATTTAATATACTCCTCTTTGAACGTTAATTTCTTATGATGACTTTCCTGATTTTTCACATAGTTTACTAATCGGTCTTTGTCTTTAAAGGAATATGTGAATGCACCATAGCCGACCTGCCATCCCTGGAAGTTTTTAAAAACCTTCTCTTCTTTAATCCATTTTGAAGTTGCAACTTTAATATCTTTTACAAGTGTTGATATTGCAACTGTAGGATGGATATGAGTTACAATATGTATATGATCTTCTATCCCGTTTATTCTGTATAAAAAACAATCATTGTTTTTCAGGATACCCCAAATATATCTGAATAATTTTTCACGACTGTCTTTTGTCAGGACTTTTTCTCTGTTTTTTGTTGAAAAAACAATTTGATATAAAAGTTGTGTGTATGTTGACATGATCAGGTAATTTTAAAATCATAGTCAGTGATTATTGCTTAAAGTAAATCTGTATGATAAGAGTTGAACTCTTTCAGAGTTCTTTATTGTTGGTTTTACTCTAACCGCATGTTGCACATGTGGTTATTGGCGTTAATCCCCTTTGGGGATTCACCTGTATACGTACATCATCGCTATTGATGATTATGTTTTTCTGTTGTGTTTACTCATGATTGTATGTGTTTACTGGTTTTGTTCTTGTTGAACCCTTGTTAGGGTTCTTCATTGTTAGCATGTTGTCATCCGTATGTTGCACATGCGGTTATTGTTATTCATCCCCTAATGGGGATGTTGCATTAGGAACATTGTTCCATCAAGTACTGCAGAATGGCATGCTTACTAACATCAGCAGCAGTTTGTATTTTTATCACTATTGGGGATAGTGTACAAAAAACCGTTGTTCCCATAATTACCGCGAAGCGGTGTAACACTATTAACCATAGGTGAAACCTATGGTAACCACAAAGCGAGTAACCTGTAACCCGGAACGGGTTGAACTGCAATATCTATCTCCTGCCTTCTTTCAGGTTCTCAAAATATCTCTTAAGCACTTCTGCATTCTTTTCAGCCGGGGTGAACACCTCCAGTATCGCAGGGTTGTCTCTTTCGCCAAAAAAGTCTTTCAGGACAGCTTTCATATCTTTTTCACTTGTTGCTTTCAGGTACTTAAAGCCATGCATCTCTGCCAATGGTTGCACAGGCCGGGAGTTACCTTTTGCCTCAAAGAACTCCTCCATGTGACCTGAGTTGTCAGGTCCCGGAATGAAACGGAATATGCCGCCGCCACCATTGTTGATGATGATTATCTTTAGCTTAGGTGTGATATATTTGTTCCACAAACCGTTACTATCGTATAAAAATGAAAGGTCACCTGTGACCAGAATCGTATCTTT
>JALVJU010000132.1 GCA_027034005.1 Marinilabiliaceae bacterium | reverse complement strand
AAGATCTTTTCCGATTATCTCTCCTTTTCTGCTGATTATGAAATTGGTTGGCAGTTGCTTTACGTTATATAGCTTTGCCGGGTAAGATTCTGTGTAACGCAGGTCGCTGACATTTGTCCATGGCAGGCCCTGGGTTTTGATCGCATTCTCCCATAATACTTTACTTCTGTCAAGAGATACCTGGTATATCTCAAGGCCCTTTTTGTGATATCTTTTATAGATACTTTTAAGCTGACGGTTCGCGTTCAATGAAGTTTTGTCCCATGATGCCCAGAAAGAGAGTATTATAACTTTATTTTTTAAAGAAGACAATCTGACGGTATCTCCCTTTATGTCGGGTTGAGCGATGTCAGGGAAATTATGAGGGGTGGAGCTTTTCAAAAAATTTTTCCAGTTCTCGTTGTTCCGAAGTTCCAGTTTTGCCTTTAGTACATAGTTGTAGAGATGCTTCACTCTTTCCGATTCAGGATAGATGAGGTTAAGACTTGTGGCAAGTGTTGAAAAGTATATCTGGTCTTTTTTGTCCATTATGTTCATCACCATGGTGTTGTCGTCCCAACGCTGAAACAGGGCATAGTAACTGGCAAAAGACCTCGGGTTTTCCATCACGAATTTCCCTATAAAATTTTTGTAGTCCTGTATCTCTGAACTTATTTTGTTCAGCAATTCCTGGCGTTTTTTACTAGCGTCAGGGGCTGTTTCATTATACTTTTTAATGTTATCCCCCACCGTAGCCTTTAGTTCACGAAGACTCTTGTCCAGCATCTTGATATATCCGGAACCTATTGAGTTGTTAACCCTGTATCCTTTTGTAAAATCATTTGCATCGGCAATAACTTCTACATTCTCGGTGGAATCAACAAGGAGTGTTATCACGCCGTCATCTTTAAGCCTTAAAAGGAAGAATGTTGGCTGATTAAGTTTATCTCCTTTAAAAGAAAAGTTGCCTCTTGTTGAAAGCTTGACGGAGTCGATAGGATAACTTTGGGACAGTCCGAGTTTTTCGAAATACAACATCTTACCCTTTGCATTTTCTATTTTACCTTTTACTGTGTACTGTTCTTTCGTAGAACAAGCGGCAAGCAATATCAACAAAGGGAGGATCAGCTTAATATTCTTCATAGTATTTTCCGATAGTGTATAACTTAATTTGATAAAGGCCAAAGATAAATTAAATACTTTTATCCTCAAATCCTTTATTCATATTTTGGCTCATGCTTATGTGTGTGAAGATTTTTGACCCCCAACATTTATCACGTTAAGATGGCAATCTACCGGTTAAATAGATTAATTTATTAATGGCTTTCAGAAAAACAGAAAAGGTTTCGCGATGAACGAAACCTTCTGTAAAATAACTTTATGTTGCAGAGATCATTTTTCAACGGCGATCTTCCTGCTGATCATCTCTTTGCCGGTTATGACATTAACAAGATATATACCTGCTTTTAGACCCGAAATATTTATCCTGTCAACCGGATGATCTATGGTCATCACCTTTTGTCCGGTGGCAGAATATATATCGATCCTGAAACTGCCGGGATTTGAGGCCATGGATTTATCATATTTCAGGTAAAGAACGGTTTTTGCAGGATTGGGATATAATTTGAACAGATTTACAAGTTCATCATGAATTCCGTTTACCGTACATACTGTTTTTCTTTTACCGCTTAATGATTTTAAAAGTTTGCAAAGACTGCTGCCCGCTGTTAAGCTTTAAGATATATGAACCATTGACAATACCTGTCATATCAATCTTTGTATCGGTTGATTCAATATTTTTTTGCTGAATCAATTTTCCCGATAAATCAAAAAGCAGGTAGGTTGGTTTTTCCACCATTTTACCCAAATGTACAGTAACAAAATCAGATGTTGGGTTTGGATAAACTTTTATCTTCACGTCTGGAACCTGAATCTTATTCACCGCAGTAACCTTAATTTTTGTTTGGTGAAATCCCTGTGTTAGCGTTGTCGCACCATCAGAAACGGTTGCTGTAATTGGTTCGCTAATGGTCCAACTCACCTCTGTTCCGGTAGCCGTTGCTGTACCTCCGTTTGCCGAAACTACTTTTTGGGAACGGGCACTACTAGCTGCACAAAACAGTAATATTGTTAAATAATAAATTGCTTTATTCATAATATTGTTGTTTAAATTTATAAATATTAAAGTAAACGTCAACTGTTTTGTCATAGTTTATAAATCACAAAATGGAATGCATCCTTAATTTTTGTACCAAGGGTATTGTAAATATAGACCAACAGTTTACCTCCGCTTGCACCTGTAGTTGTCATAACCGGAGATATTCCCAAAGCCTCAACACTGCATACATAGCCGGTTTGCGAATACGATTCTCCTGAAATAGATATTTCGTAATGATCGGTTACCCAGGTACAGCTAACATTATTGGTAGCGTTATTAACACTGCCACCGGTATTAATAACACCATAAGCAATTGGCAAAGAAACATTTGCAGTACCACTGGTAATTGTACCGCTTATGTGTGCATTGCCAATTACATCTAAAGCAGCACCTGGGGCTACAGTACCAATACCAACTTTATGACTAAAATAACCATTGCCCAAAAAATAACCGGCAAAGCCGTTTCCCGTATTTTCACCAAATACGCCAAATCCATTCATATCATCTGTTTTACCATAAACTCCGGCTCCATTGGTAGTTCCTTTCGCTTCACCAAAAACACCTGCTCCTCCAGCATCAGATTCTAATATTCCGTAAACACCATATCCGTAATGTGATGGGTTAGTATTTGCTGAAGCTAGTCCAAATAAAGCAGTTTTTCCTCCGATATCGATATTTACTTTAGCCTGTAATTTATATAAAGTGCTTGGAGAAGTAATTCCTATGGAAACGATATCCGTACTTGTTTTTAATTTTACATTTGTGCCATCATCTGTCCAGCCACTTGCATCGCCGGAGGTTGGCAGCGTTACTGTATTTCCTTCCGAAATAGACAAATTGTTACCTGAGAGCGAAAGAGATTGAATTTCGTTAATCGGGTCGGCATCGGCATCATCAACTTTATCATCAACTACAGTTTGTGCTTTAAAAGCATAGGGAACCGACGATAGTTGTGTTGTAGCAAGGTGCGAGTAAGAACTTCCGCCTGAAGGGTCAATCTCTATTTTTGTAAATATAACATCGCTCCAGTTGGTCGGCGAAAAGTCGCCCGAGAGTTTTGTCCCTTCTCCTATTTTAAGGGTTACCAAACCAAAATTGTTGGTAGTAACCGTATGAGTTTCGGAATAAATTACCGTTCCTGTTGCGGAACCTTGTAAAAGAGAAATTCGGAAGCTTACCGTTTTGTTGGCAAGGATTTCGCCGGACGAGTTGCGTACTACTGCCTGGTAATTAAACGAAGCAGGAACTTGTGCAAATCCGCTGCTAAAGATTGTAACTGTAAAAAAAACAGCGAGTATAAGCTTTTTCATGATAATGTTGTTTAAATTTATAATAAATGAATTCATTAGTTTTATGGTTTTGTAGTCATTCGAATTAAAACAAAGAGTTAAAAGTGCCAACATATTTTATATACATTGTCATTAATTTTAGTACAATTGGGATATGCTACAATAAATGCATCAATAGATAACTGGTTGTTAAAAGTAATATCTCCGGCAGGGCACTGTGCCCCGGCTGTCATTATTCCAAAAATGGAAATTGCAATAATCAGTAGTAATTTTTTCATGGCTAATGTTTTTTAATGGTTAATTGTTTGGTTCTATGACAAAATCATAACTCAAAGGTATGGTGGTATTAAAAAAACGGCTTGCACTATTTCGTCAAATGCTTGCAGTATTATTGCATTGGGCTAAATAGTATTGGAAAGCGAGGGTATCGCTTTGAGCGATGCCCTCGCTTTGGAGAAATAGGTTTAACGCTCGAATGGCCTCCTTTCGATTCGAGGTTTTCGGGACATTCTATCGTTTCCGCCTGTTTGGGATCATCGAACCGTAAAGCTAAACAGAGGCGAAACGATCGTCCTCGATATTGGTTATCGAAGCATTAGATGTGAAACTACCGGAAGGCCCGCTTCAAGCAAGCCCCCCTGAGGCTTTAAGCTTACTATTTCCTATTTTTCAACGGCGATCTTTCTGCTGATCATCTCTTTGCCGGTTATGACATTAACAAGATATATACCGGCTTTGAGGCCCGAAATATTGATCTTGTCAACAGGTTGGCTAATTGAAATGACTTTCTGTCCCGTAATTGAATATATTTCAATTTTGAAATTGCCTGACGGTGAAATTTCTGTTTTGTCATACTTCAGGAAAAGAGTATTTTTGGCCGGATTGGGGAAAATATCCGGGGAATATTCGGCCTCATCATCATCGATCCCTGTTGCAGAGCATCCGGCTTTGATCTCGTAAACACCATTACATCCGGTCTTGTTATTTTGAATGTTCTTGTTTTTACTGTCATCGTTAACCAATTCACAGATACATTGTATGGCACATTCTGAAAGCTGAGGGTTGTCATATATCTGAAGGTCTTTATAATTGCTGTTTTTGGCTTTGACAGTTTCGGGGTCTATATTCTCAATTCCTGTAATGTCATTTAACTTATCGTTTCTTACAATGGCGATACCCCCCTTTAAGGCCGTAAGATTTTGTAATCCTGAAAGGTTTAAAAGTGATGAGTTGTCATCAATATTCAGATCGCCATTGATTAGATTGAGCGCTTCAAGTCCGGAAAAATCTACAAGTGAAGGATTATAATACACCCAAAGAGCATTACGGAGGTCATCAGAAACTTTTCCTATGACCTTAAGCGAGCCAAGCCCTGAAAAATTAAGCAAAGAATCATTTGCATAAACCCGGACATAGCTACCGATAGAGCTTAGTGAATTCAACCCTGAAAAGTTCTTCAATGATTTATTTAGTACCACTTCCATATCCCAACCGACAGAATCTAATTTGTTAAGTCCGGTAAAATTTTGCAGCTTATAATTGTATTGTATCAGTAGGCACTCCCCGATCGATATAACATTATCTAATCCCTGCAGATTAGTTAAATTATCCATATTACTGATGGCTAGCGTTCTTTTAATAGTTTTTATTGATTCCAGTCCGGAAAGACTTGTCAACAAGGGATTGCTGTCCAGGGTTAAAAGTCCGCTAATAATTGTTAGGGAAGCATCCCCAAATCCTTTGATAGAAGTTAGCTTGTTGTTTTCACAGATCTCCAGGTTATCACTGATCTTTTTTATCCCTGACAATCCGTCTAAAGTTTCCAAAGCACCATTGTTATTAATTGTTATGCCTCTGCCGACAGAGTCCAGCGCTTCTAATCCGGCAACGCTCTTAAGTGCTGAATTGTTTTGAATTCTTAGCCCTTCCCCGATATATTTAATATTTCTCAACCCATTCAGATTGGTAATATTTCCATCGTTTGATTCTTCTATGATCAGATAGCCCTCAATCACGGAGCAGTTGGGGTATTGAATGATGAAGTTGTCAATTTGATCTTGAGAATTCAGAGTGACATCTGCTGTTGACGGGCACTGTGCATTTCCAATTAGTAACCCTTCTGACAAAATTGCAATAAGCAGTAGTAATTTTTTCAAGGCTAAAATTTTTTATTGGTTAACTGTTTTGTTCT
>JALVJU010000131.1 GCA_027034005.1 Marinilabiliaceae bacterium | reverse complement strand
GCCATTATCAGGTCGGACATGTCATTCATCATGAAAGGAAGGCCCCCGAAATAGAGTTTCTCGGGCAGGTGCATTGCCTCAACTTTTTTCTTTACAGTTCTTGCCACTTCCTGCTTGTCGGCACCATCGGCAAGGGTGAACATAACAAGGGTAGCCGTACCGTCTTTTGAAACAATGGAGCCGGAGTACATCTCCTTAGAGTTGACATACTTTTTAATGCTGTCAAGTTGCTGTTGGTTTTTTGGGAGCTCGTATTCGTCTATCAGTTTTCCAATCTCAATGCCCCACTCCGAGTTCTTGATATCGATAATATCGGTAAGGCTAGTGACCGTGTTTATGCCTTTTGTAACCTGTATTGTGTCTGTTATCTGTTTTATGTGTTCCAGTACCTGAAGCTTAAAAATGTCACCTGTTTCCAGAACTATCATTCCCATGTCGTTGCCACCATACTTTTTCCCGATATCCTTGTACAATTCTGCGACAGGGTCGTCATCAGGCAGTGAACTGATTATGTCAGAATTGATCTTCAGGTCTTTTATCCTGTATCCTAGTTCTGCTGTTAAAACGAAAACGACCGAAATTATCAACCATCTGTATTTAAGTGTCAATTTTGCTAACTTTCCCATTTTAAGCATGTTTTAAAGGTGAAAAACAATATGACTAATTTAGTTTTATAGTCAAATTGTATCAAAAAAAATTATTTACTCAACCCTTTTATCAGTATTCCTAACATATCATCAAAGTATGGAAGGTAATACTCAAGTTTGCCCTGAACGAGGAACGGGATTTCCATCCCTTTTTGCACCATAATGAAAATATCCAGCATTACATTTATCTTTTCATCATCCATGTATGCAAATATATTTTCGTCAATCCCCTGCAATATTATCTTTTTGATCTGTTCTTTTTCCCACGCATCAAGATCATGCCTCAGGTTGTCGGTAAAATCAAAATGCTCGTAAAGGTCAGCTTTAAGTATTTCATGGTAGTTGTCGGCATCTTTAAGAATTTCCATCCTTCTCGAAAGGTATGTTTTTAACTTCTCGTCTGCCTTCAAGTTTTCATCATTAACTATTGTGATTAATCCTGATTTTAATTCTTCTATCTCCAACGAAACAACCTCTTTGAACAGTTCTTCTTTACTTTCAAAATGGTAGTAAAGAGACCCTTTTGCCCTGCGTGACATTTTTGCGATCTCGTCCATCGACGTTTTATAAAACCCGTAACGGCTGAAGAGTTTTGTTGCAACATCAAGGATCTTATTTCGTGTCTCGTTAGGTTGCATGACGTTTTGATGTCTTTGTTCTTTCTGACTAATTTTGTATTGTCGTATAAAATTAAAATATTTATCTGAAAAAAGCAAAAAGAATTTTTAACTGCGAATTTTTATGAATTTAAAGGATTATGTATATAGGGACGATTTGGAGTATCGGCCACAATAACAAATTAAAATGGTTGCTTTAACCCAAATCAGGCACAAACATACCCGATGAAACTTAAACCGTGATTATGTTTTAATTCTTACGTATTTTTATCCAAGATCCGGAAGAAAAACATTTATTCCGGATTTGATCTAAGGAAAACAAGAGGATTCATCTTACATTAATCGATTGTAAAAAATATTCATGTATTTTTATAATGTATAAAGAAGGTAGATAGATAAAAACCAACAAAAACGGATAAATATGAACAACAAAAACTTTTTAATTTCAGCGTTGATGTTGCTGTCTTTTATGTTTGCAACTGCGCAGGAAGACTGGGAGAACCAGCATGTTTTTCAAAGGAACAAGATGGTACCGCATGCAACTTTTTACGGATTTAAGACCGAAAAAG
>JALVJU010000130.1 GCA_027034005.1 Marinilabiliaceae bacterium | reverse complement strand
AACCCGGCAATAACAACTATTGCATTGTAAATAATTGCCCTTCCCGAATGTGCCATGGTTTTTTGCGCCGCAACCAGCCTGTTTCCTGCAGTTTTTGCATAATGCCTGTATTGCTCCAGAAAGTGTACGGCATAATCAATTCCAATACCAATGGCAATACTTGACAGCAGTGCGGTTGTTGTATTAAGGGGTATATCCAGGAATCCCATAACTCCGAAACTTATCAGCGCAGTGACGATTATTGGCACTGAACCAATTAACCCGACAATTATTTTTTTGAACATCAGCGATAGCAGGACAAGAATAATTATAAGTGACAGGATCAGGCTCTTGATCTGACCTTCAAGAATCAAATCTGTGAATACTAACCCTTTATATCCGCTGCCTGCATAATTCAAGGAGATACCGAGCTTTTTAAAATCATCTTCATATGTTTTAATGATATCCAGGGTTGAATTCATTGCCTTCGAGTTATCACTTTTCAGCTGGAATGTAACATTTGCCTTTTCGTAATCATAATCCACCACCTTGGTCAGGTTTTCCGGATCGCCCGACATCTCGTACAGTAATAAATACTGTGCAACCATATCCTTGCTGTCAGGAATTGTATTGAACTCCTCTTTATCAGCATTCATAACTTTGTTCATGCGTTTAATATAGTCGGTCAATGAGAAGGTGTTACCGACAACCTGAAGCTTATTATCAACATCCTGCTGCATTTTATCGACCAGCTTCAGGACATCCGGTTCCTTAAAAACCTCCTTCTTGCCGTTGGCATCGAGTATCAGGTTTAATGTACTTGTACCACCAAAATGTTCATTTATAAATTTATCTGTTAACACTATATCACTGTCCTTTTCAAACTTCTCTAAAAAGCTGGAGTTTATCCATATCTTCTGCATACCAATAATGGAAAGAATAACAATAACAACTGTTGATATTATTGATACATACTTGTGTTCAATGATCCAGGTAGCGAAATAATTAGCAATTTTAGAGTGAGAGTGCCCTCCCGTATCCTCATCTTTATTTACAGGCTTGGCTTTAGGCAAACCAAAGATCATTATTCCGGCAGGCAGGAAAACCAATGAAAACACCATTGCCATCATTACTCCAAATGCTGTGAAAACACCAAAGTATTTAACCGGATAAACCTGCGATGTAAGAAGTGAGATAAAACCAACACCCGTTGTTACCGATGTCATCACTACCGGTTTCCACAAATGTTTAAGCATATCGATCGTTGCCTCCCGTTTGGTAGCTTGGGGATTATGATTTATAAATACCTGCAGATGACTGTAGAGGTGTATCCCGTCAGCAACACCAATAGCGATCAGCATTACGGGTATCATTGTAGATACAGCATAAATTGGTATTCCCACAGTTGCCATAAGCCCAAATGCCCATATAGTTGAAAGGAATACAACACCAAGTGTTATTAGTGTACCTTTTAAACTCCTAAGGGTTATAAACAGTACCAGGAAAATGACCAGGATCACTATAGGTACCATCTTTTTCATGTCAGCGGGTCCTAACAAAGCCATTGTACCCTCAACTATCGGACGTCCGGCAACATACACCTTTATATCGTCTGTTTGGGATGCATTGGCCGTTTTAAGGATCTTATCATAGAAGTCCTGGGTAAAAACGTCATCTCCTATTTCAGCAATTATTACAGTTACCGTTTCATCGGTTGAGACAAGACGGCCAAAAACCATTTCGTTATTGACCACATTATCTCTTAATTTCTTAAGCTTTTCTTTGGTTTTTGGCACTCGTTTATAAAAGCTTTTTACATCCATCCCATCCTCGGTACCAATGATGTTGTCAGCGGTGTAGAGGGATGTGACATCATCTTTGTCGATCTCCTTAAACTTTTGAAATCTTTTAGTTAGTTGCTTGAGCGTATCCAGTGTTTCGGTATTAAAAACACCCTTTTTGTTCTCCAATGCTATAATGATCCCGTCTTTAATGTTAAACCACTCCTCTGCTTTATCACTATACACGAAAGCAGGGTGATCGTGCGGCATATATTCATCAAGATCAGTCTCCATTCGGCTGTTTTTCTTCATCTCGATAAAGAAAAAGATAGAGATAGCAAAAATAACTATCATCGACAGCCAGGCATAGTTTAGTAGTTTTTTCAGTAACTTTTCCATTATTTTACCTATTATGTAGTTAATATTAACTAACTTATTTTCTAAAAAAAACTAAGTTGTCAAAATAAGCTTAAGTCCTTCAATAAGTTCTTTTCCCTCTTCGATAAGATTATTATGTTGATTTTTCAGGTCCCATTGTTTAACAATAAATCTTAAAGCGCCAACCACGATCAAAGCCAAAGTTTTATAATCTATATCATCTCTTATCTCGCTATTACGTTGTCCTTCAACGATTAAATTTTCAATAAATTGTTGTTTGGAACTCATTATTTCTACGATCTTTTCTTTCAGAACGACCTCATTTTTAAAAATTTCTTCAGAGAAAATGACAGAGATATGTGAAGGTTCTTGTGAAAAAATCTCTATAATTTTGGAGAATATAAATTCGATTTTTCCTATAACAGATCCTTTAATATCTCTTACAGCTTTTTCCATATATAATGAAACCTCCTGGAAATTTTGTAAAATAGCCAAAAGAATATCTGTTTTGCTTTCAAAATGCCTGTAAATAGCAGGTTCAGATATTCCAATCTCTTTTGACAAATTTTTAATAGTCAGCCTTTGGATCCCCTGAGTTGCAATTATTTCTATAGACTTATTAATTATTTCCTCTTGTCTTTCTGTTAGCATAATATGGCACAATAAAATAAATCTTTCTTGTGCAAATATAGTGAATATTCACTAACTTAAAAAATATTTCACAATTTAACATTATTTATGTTTAACCATTTGGTTAAGTTTGACCATGTGGTTAAATTTGCAATATGAAATACAACAAAGACACGAGCGAAAAGATACTTGATGCAGCTGTCAGAGAGTTTGAGACCAAAGGATACAGCGGCACAAGGATGCAAGCAATAGCAGACAGGGCAGGAATAAACAAAGCGCTTCTTCACTACTACTACAAAAGCAAAGATGCATTGTTTCAGATCATAATCCAGAAAGCATTCAAGGTGTTTATCCCTAAAGTCATTAGCGCTATTGATGAGGAAACGGATCTGTTTGAAACAATTGAGAAGTTCACTTCATCATATATCGACAACCTTATACAACACCCAAGGATACCGGCCTTCATAACACTGGAGATAAACAACAATCCTGAAAGACTTCTGGGCCTGATCCAGTCTTCAGGTGTTAACGTGGAAAAATTTAAACAGAAAATAGATACAGCTATTGAAAAAGGAGAAATTATTGATGTAGAACCGATTCAATTAATAGTGAATATAATATCCCTATGTCTTTTCCCTTTCGTTGCAAAACCAATCATCACCGGATTGGTATTAAACGGTGACGAAAAGGTTTATGAAAAAATGATCGAGGAAAGAAAACAAGAAGTTTCAAAATTTATAATCAGAGCAATAAAAAAATGAGGAAATGATAAATTGAGGAATCGAGGATTTGAGTAGCCGAAAATTAAATTACTTAATTCAAATTATCAAATCATCAGTTTATCAATTTATCAGTTCATCAAATTATCAAATACTCAAAAAATCAAGATATGACAAGAAAAGTATTAACATTACTGATGATGATAATGCCATTTACGGCATTTGCACAAGAGATAACTCTCGACAGTTGTATAAGTGCGGCAAGGCAAAACTGGCCGGCATTCAAAAAGCAACTTTCAATCGATGAGCAAAAAAAACTCATCGATGAAACCCTGAACAAGAACCATCTTCCGAAGATCAACCTTTCTGGTCAGGCGACATACCAGTCTGAGACGGTAACATTTCCGGAAGTACCTACCATGCCTGATTTCTTCCCTGAATTTCCCAACGACAACTACAATGTAGAACTCAGCATAAACCAGACTATCTGGGACGGAGGGATGGTAAAATCAGAAAAGGAGATACAACATGCGGCAAACGAGATCGACGTACAAAAACTTAACGTTGAAACCTATGGTTTGACAGGAAAGATAAATACACTTTACACCAGTTATCTGTATCTTAATGAGAGTGAAAATGTATTGAAGATATCTCTTGATGAGTTAAGCAAAAACATAAAGACCCTGCAATCTGCTTATGAGAACGGCACAATCTTGAAAAGTGACCTCGACGATGTAAAAGCCGAAAAACTGAAGGTAGAAAAGGAGCTGATACGAGTGAAATCTCTCAAGCAAAATACAATAAACTCATTGAACCTTATCACTGGGCTGAACCTTACCACGCAGTACACATTTACGGAACCGGTGATAAAACAAAAGGAGAATGCTGTAAGGCCTGAACTTTCCCTGCTTGACGCACAACTTAAATATTCGGAATCAACAATAGCAAAGTTCAAGACAAACAGGATGCCTAAATTCTTTGCTTTCGGAAAAGCAGGATACGGAAGGCCGGGTTACGACTTCATGAACACAGACATGCACACTTATGCCATCATTGGTGCTAAATTCACCTGGGATATCTTTGACTGGAACATGTTCAAAAAACAGAAACAAAAGATCAGGTTGCAACAGCAGGTAATTCAGGACAACAGGGCAACACTGCAAAAGCAGCTTTCGATAGAAGATCAGCAATACCTTGCCGAGATATCACAGTACAAACAACAGATAGAGATCGATAAAGAAATCATAAAACTAAAAGAGAGCGTGTACAAAGCCGGGGAAAGCCGCATGAACAACGGGACCATTACATCAACAGAGTTCCTGAAAATGTTCAATGAATGGAAACGGGCTAAACTGACAAGCGAACTTGACAAACTTAAACTTATGGCAGCAGAACTTAATTACAACTATGCAAAGGGGAATTAAAATGAGGAGCCCCTCCCTGTCTGACTGCGCAGCCAGGCAGGCCTGCCCGACTGTTGCGGTCAGGCGGGCCCGACCCTCCCCCAAGGGGAGGGAGAAAAGACAACCCACTCTGGAGGGGAATTAAGAGAAACGAAACACCTCCCCTCCTCGGAGGGGCCGGGGGTGGGTCACAATTATAAACTTAAGCAAGAAATGACAAGAAGAAAGATCATTCCATATAACCCAAAGTTGAAACAACTTGCAAAAGAGTTGAGAAAGAACATGACCGTATCAGAAGTGTTGTTATGGAATGAACTAAAACAAAAGAGAATGCTTGGTTATGATTTTGACAGGCAACGTCCCATTGATGAGTTCATTGTTGATTTTTACTGCAAAGAACTTATGCTGGCCATTGAGATAGACGGAATCAGTCATTACACAGAGGAGGCATTTAGGAGAGATACAGAAAGGCAAAAAAGATTGGAGAGTTTAGGTGTTAATTTTCTGAGATTTGACGACAGCGAGGTGAAAAATGACATAAATAATGTTTTAAGGACCATAGAAAACTGGATTAATGAATTTGAGAAAAAATGACCCTCCCGGGAGGGAAATAAAGAGAAACGAAACAGCTCCCCTCCTCGGAGGGGTCGGGGGTGGGTAAACACAATTCACAATTCTACTCTGTAAAAGTACAGGTAGAATAATAATTAACTATAATATATTCACCATAGACA
>JALVJU010000129.1 GCA_027034005.1 Marinilabiliaceae bacterium | reverse complement strand
AAGCGAAACAATACGCAAGTACAACCGCAAGGCAACCGAACAGTCGGTCATAGCCGGAAAGATACAGGCACTGAAAGAGACTAAAAAGCTCATGTACGGCCATGACACAAAAGAGATAGATACGCTTATCGGGGAATGGACTGAAAAGTTAAGGCCCGAAAACCGCATGCTGCTTGAGCAGTGGGAAGATAAATGCAATGTCTACCGCAACGAACAGTATGTTTACAAGGTGAGGGACAAGGAGGTCAGGGTAACGACACATACCGAATCACTGTCGCACAGCCGTATCCCGAAAGTTTCGGTGCCAAAGTTCCAAAGTGATGCCGACAAGCTGCGCTGGTTGCTGAAAGAGAATTTCCCAGGTGAATTTCCGTTTGCTGCCGGTGTTTTCTACTTCAAGCGGGAATACGAAGACCCCACGCGCATGTTTGCCGGTGAAGGCGGGCCTGAACGTACCAACAAGCGTTTTCACTATCTGTCGAAAGGATTGTCTGCCAAACGTCTTTCCACGGCTTACGACTCGGTGACACTGTATGGCGAAAATCCCGCAGTCCGCCCCGACATATACGGAAAATAGGCAATGCGGGCGTTTCCATTGCCACCCTCGATGATTCAAAGAAGCTCTATTCCAGATTCGACCTTTGCCATCCGCTCACATCGGTGAGCATGACAATCAACGGCCCGGCGCCAGTGCTGATGGCGATGTTCCTCAACACCGCCATTGACCAGCAGTGCGAAAAATATATCCGTGAGCACAACCTTACAGACAAGGCCAAAAAGACACTGAAAGAGAAATTTGAGAAAGCCGGCGTGCCAATCCCATTATATGATTTCGAAATACCCGAAAACAACGACGGGCTGGGACTTTTACTGCTCGGCATCTCCGGTGATGAGATACTGGAGCCGGAAGTTTACCGGGAGATAAAACAAGACACACTGACACGGGTTCGCGGAACTGTTCAGGCCGACATACTGAAAGAGGACCAGACACAGAACACCTGCATCTACTCCATCGACCTCTCCCTTAAACTGATGGGCGATGTGGAAAACTATTTCATCCTAAACGGGGTGCGCAATTTCTACTCGGTATCCATCTCCGGCCACCACATTGCCGAAGCAGGGGCAAATCCCATAACACAACTGGCGTTCACGCTGGCCAACGGGTTTACTTACGTGGAGTACTACCTGTCGCGAGGCATGGACATTAACCATTTTGCACCTAACCTCTCGTTTTTCTTCAGCAACGGGATAGACCCCGAATTTGCCGTGATAGGCCGCGTTGCCAGACTGATATGGGCAAAGGCCATGAAGTACAGATATCATGCCGACACACGTTCACAGAAGCTGAAATACCACATCCAGACCTCGGGCAGGTCACTGCATGCACAGGAGATAGAGTTCAACGACATCAGGACGACCCTCCAGGCGCTCTATGCCATTTACGACAACTGCAACTCCCTCCACACAAATGCGTACGACGAGGCCATCACTACACCCACCGAAGAATCGGTGCGGAGAGCTGTGGCCATCCAGATGATAATAAATCATGAGCTGGGACTGGCGAAGAACCAAAACCCGCTTCAGGGGTCGTTCATCATTGAGGAACTGACCGACCTTGTTGAGGAGGCCGTCCTGTCCGAATTCGACAGGCTGACCGAACGGGGAGGCGTCCTCGGGGCTATGGAGACCAACTATCAGCGAAGCAAGATCAGAACTCCTGACTTAAGGACATTAATTGCTGAGTTATCAATACCTTAGTTTTTTTGCCTCGTAAATAGAAAAGTTATTATTTTTGGTAAAAAAGTATTGATATGCAAATGCAATTGCCATTATTT
>JALVJU010000128.1 GCA_027034005.1 Marinilabiliaceae bacterium | reverse complement strand
CCTCAAACTCCTCAATGCCTGTGATGGTGTTGTCATCGTTAACGATCCACTTACCTGCAAAATCGATATTCAGCTTAACCCTCTTCTCTTTTCCTTCGGGAAATGTGAAACGGAAAAAGCCGCTCTTGGCCCCCGGAACGAACTCTACAGTAATCTCATCGTCGATAAGGTAAGTTGAAAAGTAGTATGGCCGCGTAACCTCAAGATCGTGATCGTAAGTCTGTCTCCGGTTCCATGTTCCGTCAACGGGATTTCCTGTTCCCGGCAGAATACCGAACAGCTCACCGTTCCTATGCGAAGCAATAGTAAGTGGAAAGAAAGTGATCTGATCATCAAGGTAGTCCTTGCGCATGGGATACATCCTGATCATCTGGTTTGGCAGGTGCATCGTAGGACGCGTGGGATGAAGCAGGTGCCCCACCCCGCCGATGTACATATCTACATACCGCAGATTGGACGTGTCTTCATTTTTTTCACTGCACGAGGCAAACGCCAGAACAGCACTTATCATCAATATTATTGGCAACCTTGTCTTCATAAATTATTTTTTAAAAAATTTTCAATATTCGATGTTCGTTATTCGACATTCTTAATTTCCAACCTCGAACCCTGAACACCGAATTTCTAAATGCCCGTTTTTTCTAAATCTTTTGCCTGAAGATCACTCATGCTTACCAATGGCACGCAGATACTCCAGCAGCATTTCCGGCTCGTTGGTCTGAATAATATTCGCACCGTACTTAGTCAGATCATCAAACACCTCTTTCATGTCGCCATACCTCATTCTGGCATCGGCCTCACCCAGAGCATTTATCCAGATACGGGCGCCATGGCTGCGTATTAGGTCGCATACCTTTTGGTCATAAAACGAAGGATCGATGTGAACAACAGGGGGATTGAATATTTTCAGCGCCGAATCAGCCATCTCGTAGGAATAAGCACGCGGCATGAATATCGACTTTTTGTCCATCTCCCTTATTGAGCGAAGTGCGTCATAATCATTACCGAAATAGAATACCTGATCCTCCATCTTCATCTTTTTCACCACTTCAACGATGGGCTTCAGGTTATCGGTCTTAAGGTCAATGTCGATCATTATTTTTCCTTTGGCCAGTTTCAGTATCTCCTCAAATGTCGGGATACGCTCATCTGTCAAAATGCCGAGCCATGACCTGAGCCGGAACTGTTGCAGTTCCTCAAGGGTGTAATCACTCACCTTGCCCGTTCCGTTAGTGGTCCTGTTAATGGTGCCGTCGTGCATAAGTACCGGAACCCCGTCCTTTGTCACCTTAACATCGAGCTCAATGATATCGACACCTATCTCGATGGATTTTTTTGTCGAGAGCACCGAATTCTCACAGTTGCCGATATGTGCACCACGGTGGGCTGCCACAAGTATTGTTTTCGAATCCGGATTAAAAAACTCTTTCTTTATCCATTTTAGGTCACTCTGCTGAGCAAATACCGTTACATTGGCCAGCAACAGTAAAAAAAGCAGTCTTGTCATTTTTGTTTTCATCATTTCTGTTTTTCTTGTTTAATCTTTATTTCATTTTTTATATCTGGCGAAAACATCTATCCAATTGGTAACGATAATCCCATTATCGTTCAGGAATTTCTTTACCTCAGGGTCGGAAAAAAGCTGTGCTTCCCACACACGCTGCTGCCATGAGTTGGTGATGGTCTTTAACCTCTCACTAAAGACAGAAGGGTGAAAAAACACCTGAACCAGCCCCGGATCAAGGGAGTTGACCATACCGAAGAAATTCTGCTTCACCTCATCATAGCTCTTTCCTTTCGGCACATAACTGTAAAAGTCGAGCTTAGGCATCTTGTAATC
>JALVJU010000127.1 GCA_027034005.1 Marinilabiliaceae bacterium | reverse complement strand
GCTTTACGACCGCATCAACAAAAGAGTGGACAAGATGATCGCTGACGGCCTTGTGGAAGAAGCAAAGGAATTTTACCCTCACAAGAAACTTAATTCCCTGAACACTGTTGGTTACAAAGAGCTTTTCAAATATTTTGACGGCAATATATCTTTAGAGAAAGCCGTTGAACTCATCAAACGAAACTCACGCAGGTATGCAAAAAAACAACTTTCATGGTTCCGCCGCGATAAAGAACGGTCCTGGTTTCACCCGTCACAGACTGTTGAGATAATGGAGTTTATCAGACAAAAAATGCAGTAAGTACATTCTTGACACCAAATCTCTTTTTCAAGAATAAGGCAAACAGATTTTTCAGATAATTGCTATTTTCGTGCATCAAAATCCTACCCAATGAAAAACTATGATGTAATAATTGTCGGAGGAGGGCCTGCCGGGCTGATATGCGCCGAAACCCTGGCCAAATCGGATATGAGCATTCTGCTGCTTGAGAAAAATGAGGTTTTCGGACAAAAGGTTTGTGGCGGGGGATTAACAAGGAAAGACCTTGCCCTGCTTGATATTCCGGAAGAGATAATTGAGTTCAAGGTCAATAAAACAGCTGTTATCTCAAAAAAAAGACGCAGTGGAGCTGATGCCCCTGAACCGTTCCTCTTCATGGTTGACCGGGTAGATCTTGGTACATGGCAGAGAAACCGTCTTGACGGAACGCATGTCGAAGTCAGGAACAATTCGAAAGTCACAAGCATCACAATAGACAAGGTAGTAGTTAATAACACCGAAGAGTACGGGTACAAATACCTTGTAGGCACTGACGGTTACTTTTCAGTTGTGAGAAAACACCTGGGACTACCACAGGAAAAAAGGCTGGCAGGCATACAGTACATGATACCCGCCGAAACTGTAGACCCGCGATTGTACATCTTCCTGAACTCTAAAAGATTTCATTCCTGGTACGGCTGGCAATTCCCTCACCGTAACAGCTATTCCATTGGCTGCTGTGCTGACCCGAGGATCGTACCACCTCAAAAACTAAAAAAAGACTTTCATCTGTGGCTGAAAGAAAACAACATCGATGTCTCAAATGCAAAATACCTGGCATTTCCCATAAGTTATGATTACAGAGGACTGAAATTCGGCAATGTGTTCCTGGCCGGGGAGGCTGCGGGCATGGCATCAGGATTTACCGGAGAAGGTATTTACCAGTCGTTAGTATCAGGAAAGACCGTTGCAGAAACAATTCTTGACCCAACGTACAGATCAAAGGAGATGGAGGATGTACTGAAATATAACCGTATCCAGGAGAAGGTCATGAACTTTCTTGTTAAATCGGGGCCGTTCAAAGGAGCGATTCATGAAGCAATCGTTGGCATGCTCAACAACAAATTGATAAAAGCAAAGATACACATGTCTTTTTCATGAGGATAAGAAACAATTATCTGTAAAATATATCAAAACAGATCCCACCTCAGTACCGCCCGCTGTTTTGCCTTATCCAGTTGTTGTACTCCTGTTGCATCTCTTTAACCTTATCCGGCATTTTCTCTGCCAGGTTGATCCTTTCGCCGGGATCTTCTTTAAGATTAAAAAGCTTCAAACTCAGGTCATTCGAGATTGGCTTGATGTAAAGGTTTGACGGACGTCCTTTCCCCCAGCTCTCATTGGCATTGGTAAGTTTCCAGTCTCCCTTGCGCACTGCCCAGGTCTTGCCCCACCGCCACACGAGCAATCTGTCATCACCGGACTCTCCCGACAACAAACTAACGCCGTCAAGAGTGTTGTCGGCAAGCCTGATCCCTGCTGCCTGAGCAACAGTAGGAAGGATATCAAGAGTAGAGACGTACCT
>JALVJU010000126.1 GCA_027034005.1 Marinilabiliaceae bacterium | reverse complement strand
CAGATGGCAGTGCGGATACTATAGTTACCGATAAAAGCTGGAAGAGACACCTTGGCCCTGTGCTGTTCAACTGCGTGTACGACGGCGAAGTTTACGATGCCAATGCGCAGATCCCAGGCTGGGACTCTCCCGGTTTTGACGAGAGAGAATGGCAGAATGCCGTAGTGATGAGGCCATCGTGCGACAAGCTCGTCCCGTCTACCATGCCGCCCATAAGAGTGACCGACACCCTTGAGTGCGTAAAAGTCACCGAACCCGTGAAGGGAGTAAAAGTATTCGACCTGGGGCAGAACTTTGCAGGATGGATAAAGGTCAAACTGAAAGGCAAACAGGGAACAAAAATAAGGATCAGGTTCTCCGAAGAACTGAAAAAAGACGGTACGCTCGACCTTACCTGCAACGAGCATGCCCGTGCCACTGCCGAATATATCCTGAAAGGAAACGGAACTGAAACCTACGAACCGCAGTTTACCTACTTCGGTTTTCAGTATGCGGAAGTTACATCTGATGGTGAGATGCCGGAGATCCTGTCGCTGAAAGGGTGTGTTGTCCATTCCGACAACGAACAGACCGGGGAGTTCCGTTGCAGCTATCCTCTCATCAACAAGATGCACCATGCAACAGTATGGTCGCAAAAGAGCAACATGATAGGTTACCCGATGGACTGTCCCCAACGCGACGAGCGGCTTGGCTGGATGGGCGATGCCCAGGTGACCGCCGAGGAGGCGATGTTCAACTTCGACATGGCGCTGTTCTACAAAAACTGGTTCAGGGGCATCCGTGAAAACCAAGACGGGAAGACGGGCGACATACCCATCATCTCTCCCCGTCCCTATATCCGGGACGAAGGGATAGAGTGGAGCAGCTCGTATTTCACCATGGTGTGGCAGTTTTATGTCTTTTACGGTGACAAACAGGTGCTGGCAGAGAACTACCCCGCGATGCAGAGGCACATGGATTTTCTCAAAAACCTGGCAAAAGACAACATACTGCCGTCAGGGTGGATAGGCGACTGGGGGAGCATGGTAAAAGGCTGGAAAGAGGGCGAGCCGGTATCGGTGCCAACGGCCTATTATTTTTATGATGCAGTGATAATGTCGAAAATAGCCAATTTGCTGGGATACGGTGACGACCACAGAAGATATGGCCGTCTTGCGAAGGAGATAAAAGAGAGCTACAACAAAAACTTCTTTGATGAAAAAACAAAGAACTACAACGACGGCAGTCAGATGGCTAATGCTTTCCCTTTGTTCCTCGGTCTTGTGCCGGAACGATATGAAAAAGATGTGCTCGGCAATTTAATTGACGACATCCGGGAAAATGACATGCACCTGACCACCGGCGTGCTTGGCACAAAATACCTTTTTGAGGCGCTCCTAAAGTACGACCGCAACGACATAGCGTGGAAACTGGCAACGCAGACCACCTACCCGAGCTGGGCGGAAATGATGAAAAAATACAATACCATGTGCGAATTCTGGACCCTCAAACAGTCGCACAACCATGTGATGATGGGCAGTGTCGACAGCTGGTTTTACAAGGCGCTGGCAGGGATAAGGCCTGTGGAAAAAGCCCCCGCCTTCAAAGAGTTCGTCATAAAACCGTACCCTGCCGAAGGGCTCGACAGTGTGTATGCATCTACAAACACCATCCGGGGAAAAATAGTATCCAACTGGAAAAAAACAGGTGAAGGGTTTAGGATGAATGTCGAAATACCTTTCAACACGCAATGCAAGGTTTACCTCCCCGGTGCCAAAGGAAAAACTATTTTCATCAACGGGGAAAAATTGTCTAAATCAGAAATTATTAATGCAAAAGGATATGAGGGGGATTATGCTATTCTTT
>JALVJU010000125.1 GCA_027034005.1 Marinilabiliaceae bacterium | reverse complement strand
TTATCACTAAGATCAGCTGTGAGTCTTATTGTTTCTCCTACGGCATAAACAGTTCCGCTCACAGGGGCTGTCACTGAAACTTCCGGCTTTGTTGTATCCGCCTTATCTTTCTTACAACTTACAGCTATAGAAGTAAAAACTATTAATACCGGAATTAAAAATGATTTATACATACTCATTAAATTAAAGGTTACTTTTTAATTATGAACCAAAAATATCAATTATTATTTTTAAAACAACTAAAATATTTATGATTTATTTATCCCAGGTTATACCAGTACCACTCAATTGCCTTTTCAAGCCCTTCCTTCACACTGTATTCGGGGTCATACCCAAGCAATTTTCTGGCTTTATCGATTGATGCCAACGAGTGCGAAATATCACCTTCCCTGGGCGGACCGTATTTTATTTCCACATTGGCTATCTCCGGATCAAACCTTGAAAGTGAAGTTTTCAGGTAATCAACAAGCTGGTTCAGCGTTGTACGCTCACCAAAGGCAACATTATAAACAGTATTAACTGCCTCTTTGTTTTCCACGGTTGCAGCCAGTTCATTGGCCTGTATCACATTCTCAACATAGGTAAAATCGCGCGAAAACGTGCCGTCACCGTTTATCACGGGAGATTCTTTGCTTATCAGGGCCTTAACGAACTTTGGAATAACCGCGGCATACGCCCCGAAAGGATCCTGCCTGCGGCCAAAAACATTGAAATATCTGAGCCCTATCAGCTCCATCCCATACAGTTTACCGAAAACATCGGCATACAGCTCATTTACATACTTGGTAATGGCATACGGAGAAAGCGGTCTGCCGACCCTCTCCTCCACTTTAGGCAGTTCCCGGCTGTCACCGTAGGTTGACGAACTGGCCGCGTAAACGAACCGGCCCACGCCTTCATCTCTTGCAGCAACAAGCATATTCAAAAACCCGGACACATTCACCTCATTTGAGGTTATGGGATCTTTTATCGACCTTGGAACAGAGCCCAGGGCTGCCTCGTGCAAAACAATGGAAACTCCCTTCACTGCCTCCCGGCATGTGTCAAGATCACGGATATCCCCTTCAATAAGTTTAAAATCAGGACCTTTTAAAAACTGCTCTATATTTTCCCTTTTCCCGGTAGAAAAATTATCAAGACAAATCACCTTGTTGTTCTGCCCCAGCAACCTCTCAACGATATTGGAACCGATAAAACCGGCGCCGCCGGTAACAAGAACATTTTTATTTTCGATCATTACAGAAGATTGTAGTTTCGGACTTAAAGTAACTAACGATACGTGATTAAAACAAAAAATACCATAACATTATTACAAACAGCTTGAATGCTGCCGTTACTTCATGCTTTTTTTTGATAAATAGGTGGTAAAAAAGTCATCGGATGAATTCGAGTCATCCGATGACTTTTCCCATTTTACAGGTCCAACACTGCCGTAAGTGGATCATTCCCGCTGAAAAGCAGTTTTACAGGTTCCTCAAGCATCTCCTTAACTTTTACAAGAAAACCAACAGAGTCTTTGCCATCGATTATCCTATGATCGTAAGACAAGGCGACATACATCACCGGCCTGACCTCAACATTTCCGTTAACTGCCACCGGGCGTTCCACGATGTTGTGCATTCCGAGGATGGCCGACTGAGGCGGGTTTATCAACGGCGTGGAAAGCATTGAGCCGAAAACGCCACCATTGGTCACGGTAAAAGTACCGCCCTTCATCTCATCAAGTGACAGTCTGCCTTTACGGGCTTTTTCCGCAAGGTTCTTAAGTTCTGTCTCTATCTGCGCCAAGGTCAGTGTCTCAGCATTTCTGATAACGGGTACCATGAGGCCTTTAGGCGTTTGCACTGC